>NZ_JBEOXS010000163.1:0-1074 GCF_040296705.1 Streptomyces sp. NPDC002055 | reverse complement strand
ATTCGTCACCATGAAACTAATAAAGTTGATATTACTGATATCAGGTATTACGATTATCTTTTTAATCGATGTCTATCACTCATCAATTTAGCAGTACAATATTTAGATTAATAACATTAGGTACTCAGATAAGAAAACAATAAAAGAATAATTTTATTGTAAAGTTAAAAAATCTACGCATTCTGTGATAAAATATTTATATAATAGCAGTTATAAGCAGGATAAATATGAATTTAATAATTATTTATTGCAACGATTTTGATAAAAATTTAGGACTTAATACAACTTATAAAGATTTTTATAACTGGTTAAGTGATAGTCTAAACAGCTTAAATTAAATGAGGAGATAGATATAGTAGATACTATATCGTTATATTATGAAAAGCAAAAATAAAGTGATTGCTGTAGTGATTTTAGTTATTATAAGTTTTGGTATATTTTTTATAAAAAAAAATATCGACCATCAAAAAGAACTTCGTGCTCAAAAAGTCTATGAGAACAAAGTTACTACTGAAAAGAAAAGAATCAATGAATTACAAAACTCAATTTCAACCGATAATGAGAGCGTTATCAATACTGTTGTTAAAATTAAAAATTTGAATCTGAAAACTAAAGAAGCACAATCTTTGAAATCTAAATACATTGAAAAAGATGTTAAAGCAGTTTATGAATATATCGAAAGTAATTTAGATAGTAAAGATATTCCCAGTAATGACGCTCGGTTTAATAATATAAAAGAACTTCAGTCAAATGTTGCTACGCTTGAGAACAATGTGAAGAGTTATCAAGAGATGGAAAATATTTTTAATAAAAATAAAATAGATTTCTTGATTAATAAAGTTAGTAAGATAACCCAAAAAGAAAAAGATCAAATCGTAAAATTACAAGCGGAAGAAACTGAAAAAGCAAGACTATTGGCTGAGGAGGAAAAGGCTAAAAAAGAACTACTTTTGGAACAATCACTGTCAGATCAGTCTAACTCTTCTTCAAATTCAAGCGTAAATAACAACATAAACCAAACAACAGATCCTGTTGCAGAAGCTGACGAATTTAGAAAAAACTTTAAGGAACAAT
>NZ_JBEOXS010000162.1:0-1104 GCF_040296705.1 Streptomyces sp. NPDC002055 | reverse complement strand
CTAGGGCGCGTATCGAGTCGTGATCAATCTGCGGGATGTGCCTTCGTGGCAGGGTTCGGTCCGATAGACCGTCTTACGTGACGCGCGTACAACTGACCGGCCCAGAGTGGCAGTTCATCGAGCCGTACCTGCCGATCGGCGAGTACGGCCCGTACCCCGCGCGGCTGCGGCAGCAGTTCGAGGGCGTGATCTGGCGGTTCAAGACGGGCGGGCAGTGGCGGGAGATGCCGACGGAGTTCGGCGCCTGGTCGACCGTCCACAACCGCTTCAGGCAGTGGCGTGACGCCGGTGTCTTCGAGGCTCTGCTGGAGGGCCTGATCGCGGAGGCCGCGAAGCGTGGTGATGTGGACCTGTCGCTGGTCAGCATCGACTCCACCACCGCCCGGGCTCACCATGACGCGGCCGGGATGCACCTCACCTCCGACGTCGTCACCGCCCTGGAGAAAGCTGCCGCCGAGGAGGAGAAGGCCAGGTCAAAAGGGGCGGCCTCGAAGAACAAAGCGGGCAGGAGCCCGAAAGCGACCCCGCGAGGGAAGAGCGACGACGCATCCAGCGGCGACGGAAACTCCGGCTGAAGGCCGCCCTCCTCGGACGCTCCAGGGGCGGGCAGACCAGCAAGGTCCACCTCGCCGCCGACCGCAAGTGCCGCCCACTGGCGTTCATCCTGACCGCGGGCCAGGCAGCGGACAGTCCGCAGTTCATCCCCGTCCTGAAGAAGGTGCGGGTGCGCGGGCCCGTCGGCCGTCCCCGCACCCGGCCCGGCGCGGTCGCCGGAGACAAGGCTTACTCGTCCCGCGGCAACCGCGCCCACCTGCGCAAACGCCGTATCAAGGCGGTGATCCCGGAGAAGAAGGACCAGGCCGCCAACCGGAAGAAGAAGGGCAGCGGGGGCGGCAGGCCCGTCAGCCACGACACCGAGCTCTACAAGGAACGGAACACCGTCGAACGCGCGATCAACAGGATGAAGGCATGGCGGGGCATAGCGACTCGCTACGACAAAACCCCAGGGAGCTTCCTCGCCGGCCTCCACCTGCGCGCCTCGATGATCTGGGTTACAGACCTCATCCGGAGCACCCGGTGATCACGACTCGATACGCGCCCTAG
>NZ_JBEOXS010000161.1:0-1113 GCF_040296705.1 Streptomyces sp. NPDC002055 | reverse complement strand
ATTGAAGTTGGAGTGATTGTACTTAACAAAGATGGAGTTCTTGAACACAACGAAGGAACATTCAAAACTCATGAACAAGAATTAGTTGGTGCATGGGCTAGAGTTCATTTAAAAAACACAGAAATCCCAGTATATGTTGCGGTATCTTATGATGAATACGTTCAAATGAAAGATGGACACCCTAATAAGATGTGGACTAATAAACCATGTACAATGCTTGGAAAAGTAGCCGAAAGTCAAGCGTTGAGAATGGCATTTCCTGCCGAGTTTTCAGGAACTTATGGCGAAGAAGAGTTTCCTGAGCCAGAAAAAGAACCTCGTGAAGTGAATGGAGTTAAAGAGCCTGATCGTGCTCAAATCGAGTCTTTTGATAAAGAAGACTACGCAGCAAAGAAGATTGAAGAGTTGAAAGAAAAAGCTCAACCTCAAAAAGAAGTTGTTGAAGAAACTGGCGAAGTTATTGATGAAGAGCCTTTGGAGGGATTCTAAAATGAGTGCAGTTATTGAAAACGAAGAAGTCAAGGATATCGAGATTGATTTTAAGCCAGCCGTTATAAATATTCTTGAAGAAGAAAAATTCAAAGAATATATCAATCGAGTCGTTGCAGAATATACCGGCCACGTTCCAAGCGTAGAAAATTTAACGGTTGATAGAAAAACTCGGGCGAGCTTGAATAAACTAATTACTAAGATTGAAACAAGACGTAAAGAGATTAAAAAATCAATTAATGCCCCTTACGCAGAGTTTGAACGTTGGTACAAAAAAGCGATTGCTCCAATGGAAAAAGTCATTGAAACAATTGATGCAGGAATCAAAAAAATTGAAGCTGAGCAAAAAGAATCAAGAAAAAAAGTTGTTCATGAATTATTGGTTGAACTGACAACAGACACAGAAGTAGATTCACGAATCTTTGAAAACTTTGTTGATGATTGGGCCAAATCATCAAACTTTAATGATATTAAGCCTAAAAAACAGCTTATTGATTCTATTACTTATGTCATTGATGGTGAAAAGCAAAAGATTGCTGAATACAAATCTGCAAAACAAAGTATTTCAGACTTTTGTTTCGGAAACAATATAACTAGTACACCGTATATTAGAATGCTTGATAG
>NZ_JBEOXS010000160.1:0-1114 GCF_040296705.1 Streptomyces sp. NPDC002055 | reverse complement strand
CTCAAAAGGATGCTAGTAACCATGCTAACCTAATGAAAAAAATTAAGTCCGGTAATACTTCTGAACTTCTCAAAATAGAGAAAACTTATGGCAAAAATTCTCCTGAATATCAACAAGAAATGAATAAAGAAATTGCTAAAGAAAATAGTGATTTTAATAAGGCTCAACAAGCTGCTAAGAAGAAACATAATGAAGCGATGAATAAGCTTGAAAAAGATTATGCTAAAACGCAAACCAAAGCTGAAGAGCAGATGAATAATCAAATTAATACTGCTACAAAAATTGCTCAAAATAAACAGCTTGATTTACTTGATGATTTAAAAAATAAAAAAGGAAAATTAAATCAAAAACAATTAATTGATACGCTTGAAAAGGCTGACGATGAATATAAAGGTGTTAAGGATAAGGCTCAAAAGCAAAAAGATGAAGCTGTTAAAGCAGCTAACGAAAAATACAAGAAGACAGTAGCAGCAGCGGACAAAGAACGGGCAGAAAACGGATCAATGTCTAAGGCACAATATGATGAAATTGTTAAAAATGCTCAAAAGCAAAGAGATGATACAATTTCAGCAGCTAAAAAGCAACAAACAGAGGTTACTGATAAAGCACAAAAAACCCATGATAAAACAGTTGAATTAGCGAATAGTAAAGCCGATAAAAATGTTAAAGCTGCAGCTAAAGAGCAAGGAGAGACTGTCGAACAATATACAAAAGGATTTAAGGATTCTAGAAATTTAATCAATTCATTCATTGATGGAATTAACGGAGTTCTTAACTTCTTACATAAAGGTTGGGGGAATATCGGTCATGTTAGCCTTAAAGGTTTTGCGACAGGTACTCGTGGATTAGCTCAAGACGAAACAGCTTTAGTTGGTGAAGAAGGTTTTGAACTTGCTCACCATCCAAGCCGTGGTATTTTTGCGGTTGGTCAACAAGGTCCTGAAATTCGTAATCTGAAAGCTGGTACTTCGATTCTTCCTCACTCAATGTCAAAAGAATTCTTATCATTAACAGCTAATTTACCAGCTCATGCTGACGGTGTATCTGGCTTCCTATCAGATGCGCTTGGATGGGTTAAATCAACCTATAAAGATGTCACAAGTGTTATTTCAAA
>NZ_JBEOXS010000159.1:0-1160 GCF_040296705.1 Streptomyces sp. NPDC002055 | reverse complement strand
CACAAAAGCTTCTGTATCGGTACGCTGAACATCAAAGCGATCAATTCCACGAATTTTAGTAGTATCAGTTTCAAATGCACCAGCACCAATATTTGTTGGAAGCAATGACATGTTTTCACGGTCAAATAAAGTCATGGCTTGTTTAAAGTCGCCATAATAGAGCGGATAAAGCGGGCTGCTTGTTTCTCCACCACTTGGAAGCCAATGGTCACTGATTTCAACGACTCGTTTTCCTTTGATTAAATAGCGATCAGGTTGAACGGGGTCAGGTTGTAACAAATAATTTCCTAACGCATCTTTAACTAAAGTAAGTTGGTTGAGCCCGCTTGTGTTGGTAATTAAAATAGAAGTTGCTTTAATTGCTGGATCGACTGCCGTATTAATCATAATGATAATATCATCAAAAGTAGAGAGGGCTGGTTTTTTAGGGGCTGCTTGCATGAGTGAGATGATTTCTTTATTACGAGAAACGACGACTTTCTTAGCAATCCAACCCGTCAACCATGACATAATATTTTCGGCACTATCTTTAAGTAGGGAGTTGGTCGCTGTTGTGATCCCTCCGTAGCGTCCAATCTGATACTTAACAAGTTTAAGATTGGGATCGTCATTGGCTCCAATGGTTTCATCTTCGCTATCTAATTTTGTAAGTGGGGTAATATTTGTCCATTTCTCATAAACACGAGAACCTGAGGCTGTAGTTACATTTTCAACATTGACATATTGCTCCATCACATCATATTGGCGTTTCAAGACATTAATCGAAGTTCTTAAATCTTGGGGAATGGTTAAGCCAGCCGCTTCGCCTGATTCATCTTTAGAGGAAGTGACTAGATTTGTGATTTTAGAATCGCCTCTCATTAAGGCTTTAAAATCTGAAATGAAAGAATGATCGGTTTGGTTTTCTCCATTTCCTAAGGGAAGTTGTCCGCTTGAGCGAAGATGAGCAACTTGCGTCGCTTGTGCTTCGTCGACTTGATTTCTAAGTGCATCACAACGAGCTTGTGCATGATCTCTCTTTGCGGTCAAATCTCTTAAAGTTTGAGCTGAGAAGTTTTCATTTTTGAGCATTTGATTGATTTTATCATTATAATTTTCTACTTTTTCGCCTGCTTCAATCCACAGCTCATTGAGTGTATTTAGTGTTTGATTCATTGTAT
>NZ_JBEOXS010000158.1:0-1214 GCF_040296705.1 Streptomyces sp. NPDC002055 | reverse complement strand
CCGCCAGCGCTTTGCTGGAGGCCGCCTCTGCCGACTTCACCACCAACAGCTGTGTGAAGCCGTATTTTTACTGACAAGATATAAAAAAATAAAAAGTCACTGATAAAATTTCTGTCAGTGATTTTTTTATTTATTGAATCTATAATTTCTAGTTCAGATTAAAATGAGAGTTCTGTCAGTAACTTTTCTTATATATTATAGCGTGTATGCTTAAAAAATATCAACATTCCTCCAGTAAGAATAATTAAAAGATAAGTCACAAATAGCACTAAAATAAATAAAGGAGAGATTTGGGTCATTGAAAGAGGTGGCACACCTAGATGATTACCAAATGGTGCAAAAATATTTAATGTCATATTACTCCAATCGAAGCAACCAGTATTTGGTAAGATAAATAAATAAATCATAAAAGCACTCCCTATCAGGTTTGCTCGTTTACTGGCTAAAGTTAACGCAAAACACATCATTGCTAATGCTAATCCAATCATAAAGCTAAAAAATAGTAAATAAAAACTATCTGAATTAATAAGGGGATACAATGATTGCCCATATTCTCCAGCATTTTCAGACTTAAAGAATAAGTGTAAAATTTCACCAGAACAAGCTGCCAAACTAAAAATAAGCAAATACATTACAATTAATGATACAACTAATCCAACAGATTTTCCTAATAAAATTATCTTCCAACTCTGTTGCCCAAGTCTCCTTTTGAAGGTTCCAAATTTATAATCATAGTTTGCAACAAGTACTCCAAAGAAACCAGCAAGTAAAGAAATAATTGTCATACCATAAGATTTAAATATGAATTGTGGAAATCCCACAAAACTGATTGCTTGGTTGGCTTGATTTAATTGCTCATAATCATAGCGAGTGGCATTATTAAGTATAGATTGATTGCCATTATTAGAAATAGAATAATCTTTATGGATATTTTTTTGAAAATTAATATCTGATTGTTTGTCCTCCACAAAAAGACTCTCAGCTCCTTTTAAATTAAGGCTTGCTTGGAATGTGCCTAAAATCAATAAACCGATTATTATTCCAGAAATTACTAGATAAATTTTGGATTTGGTAAGATAGAAAAGTTCTTTAATTAAAGTTACTTTCATAAATTTTTTTCAAACCTCCTTTATCCACCTTTAAAATTTTTTTATTTTTTATCACATATAAATCATCAATAATCTCTTCATAAAACTCAAATTGATGACCTGTTA
>NZ_JBEOXS010000157.1:0-1242 GCF_040296705.1 Streptomyces sp. NPDC002055 | reverse complement strand
ATACCAAGTCTGAATTGTGAGATTCTGATGAATTACATAATTGAATATATTTATTGAGTACTTTGGATTTCATATAATATTTATAGTAAATCCCATCATCAGCATTATTCTTAGTTATACTAAGCAGATACTTTCTAAAGTCATCTTCCAATATTAACAATTGTATTTTTAAAATATTTTGAGTTGTTTTTTCACTCCTAACTTTTACAAAGTAAGGTAAAAGAAATTCTAAAGTTACGTATAGATTCATAGGTATATTATTTTCTTTGTATTCACTTTGAGCCAAAGAGCTAGTTTCACTATCACCTCTACCTTCTATTAATATTTTTTCATTGTAAAGATATTCAATGTTTTTTAGTTGAATAAGTATTTGTTCCTCAATATCCGCCCAATTCTCTATAGACTTTTGTTTATAATTTCTGAATATGTCATACCAGAAATTATTGGAATTAGTATTATTTACTATTTGTTGTCCATATATATAATCAAAAAAATCAGAATATGTGGATTTTAAGCCACAAGCTAAATCAAACCCATTACCTAATACAATCAATTGTTTTAATGATTGATTCTCATTACTAAAACTCATAAATTATCTCCTTTAACTTTAGGTTTATTTTATCATATTTTAATTAAACAATAATTTATCCATATAATGTAAGTATCCAAAATTTATTTAAAAATCTTTGGAAAATAAAATATTATGTAAGAAGAAGATATCATTGTTTTTTAGACATGTCAAAAAGGTGTATATGTCATTGCAGATTGTTTCACGTATAACAAAAATTGACAAATGACTTGAATTGTGGTATAATATATATATAAAGTTAATTTAGACTCAAATTCGTCAATTAACTAAAAAAACAAAACATTAACATAAAAAAACGTAAATAAACATAAAATAAAACATTTTTAGAAGTCCAGCCATTACTTGGTTGATTTCATATAAAAATGGTTTTTTGCTTATTTACGTTTTTTTAGTTTCTATAAAAAAAAGAAAGAGGTGGCTAATATGGTATGGTCAAAAGAAAGCAGAGAAAAACAATCAAATAGATTTTTAAATCCATTCAAGGTTGTCGACTACCGAGGAGTTGTAATAGGAGTTTATAAGAACTCAGTTGAAGCTGAACGTGAGGGAGGGTTTCAAAGTAATGCAATTAGACAAGTATTAAATGGTAGGGCTAAATCTCATAAAGGTTTTACATTTAAAAGAATTAGTATTGAAGACTATCTTGATATGGT
>NZ_JBEOXS010000156.1:0-1266 GCF_040296705.1 Streptomyces sp. NPDC002055 | reverse complement strand
TAGTGGATAAAATCATTCATTTATTTAATAAATATCTTGGCACACAACTCAAAATCAGAAATGAAAAGCGGGTATTACCTTATATCTCTAAAAAGCGTGTTATGGAAGACTTAGATATATCAGACGGCACACTTGATAATTGGGAAAAGTACGGATTGAATCGCTATAAACCAAGATACAAAACTTCACTTATTTACTATTTGATTGATGATATATGCAAGTTCATCATCATAGATACTTAGCAACTTGTCAGGCAAGGCAAATTTTATTAAAAGGATTGAGAAAATGACAAATATTATTAGAGCTTGTTCTTATGTAGCTGGCGTTGATAGCTTAGGTATGCGAAGTTTACAAGTCTATCACACGGAACTGACAGATAAGCAGATTGGGAAATTAGACCCATTGAACGCCAATACAGGCACCGTTGATTATTCTTTTAAAGTTCGTAAATATAAGCACGGTGTCCGATTTGAGGGCGAAAAAGAGGGCGGAGAAATCAGTCTCTTTGATGAGGTGGATAAATGATAGAACACTACCAAGGCTACACGGCTATAAAACGGCACGGACGGAATAGTTTTAGACCGATAGGCAAACACCCGTTTAAGATAATTGACAACGCACGAGCGGTTAAATATGACTTAATACAGCAGTTTGAAGCTAGCACAAGCATAAACTTACCTAGTGGAGTGAAAAGCAACTTATGCACTCAAGTAAGCCCAGTTTTGGGCAAGCAACTGGCTATCATGAAATTACAGATAAAGGAAACTAAACCATGAAAATTACTATTGATGTCCTTGAAAATGAAAGCAATAAGGACAATTTAGAGTATCTTATCAGCGATACAAGCAACGAAGCTATGACTGTTTTAATGTTTACCTTGATTGGCGAAGCTAGACAGAGAGCAAGCTATGAGCAATTTTTAGAAACGATTACTAGAATTTGGGGGTATCTCAATGAAGATAACTGACTTACAGACGTTAGACCAAAATATTATTAAATTTCTTGCCGAACACAGAGGAATTGACCGAGCTGTCAAAGGCAAGATTTTAGCACAAGCCCTTGATATTGATTTTAGAACGCTTCAGAGCAGAATTGAGTACCTCCATAAGCAGGGTTGCGCCATTGGTTCGATTGATAACGGCTATTTTATTCCAACTAACGAAGACGAGCGCAGAGCCGGAATTATCAAGAAACAACGCACAGGCATAGCGATTAATAATGCGGTCAATGGCTATACCCTTGCAGAACTTGATTGGATTGACCAAC
>NZ_JBEOXS010000155.1:0-1269 GCF_040296705.1 Streptomyces sp. NPDC002055 | reverse complement strand
GACATCCTCCTTTCCATAAAACTAAGCAAATACCTCAAATATCTGCTCATAGCTTTTATACCAAGGAGAACACAAAAATACACACACAGAAAGGAGCCAGTATGGCAGTAGAAAAAGAATTAATTGCTCTGCGAGCAGACGAAAAAATATCTCGAAAAGAAATGGCAGAACTTATTGGTACAACACCAGAAACTTATCGAAAAAAAGAACTCGGAGAAAGTGATTGGTGGGGGGCAGAAATGTTCTTGATTGCTTCCAAGTTCAATAAACGAATTGATGATATTTTTTTAGACAAAAAGTCCACGAAAAGTGGCTTTGAAAAAGCTAGTTAGAAAACTGAAATAAGAAAGGATTCAAAAATGGATCAATTAATTACAATCACACAAAACGAAAACAACGACCAAGTAGTAAGCGGTCGTGAACTACATGAATTTTTAGAAGTAAAAACTCCTTATCATATTTGGTTTGAAAGAATGGCAGAATATGGATTTACTGAAAACGTTGATTTTATAGGTTTTGAACAAAAAAGTTCAAAACTAGGCGGTCGTCCAAGTGTTGACCATGCGTTAAAAATTGACATGGCAAAAGAAATTTCCATGATTCAGCGTAACGAAAAAGGGAAACAAGCCCGTCAATATTTCATTGAAGTTGAAAAAGAACTCAAACAACAGCTTTTACCGCAAACTCCTGAACAACAAATTGCATTACTCGCTCAAGGAAACGTGAACTTGAACAAAAAAGTAGAACAAATCGAAAATTCAGTTCTTGATTTGACTGACCGATTCGGGCTTCCATCAAATAAAGCTAAAGTTTTGCAAAAGAAAGTAGCAAGCAAAGTTTATATGTTTACTGGCGGTAAGTATTCAAATGCTCATAAGAAGTTAGGAGCTAAGGTATTCAGAGAGTTTTATAAAGATTTGAACAATCGCTTCGATGTTGTGAAATATAGCGATATTCCATTAAGTCGTTATGACGAAGCAACAGAATATCTTGACATGTGGCAACCATCTTTCAATACAACGCTTGAAATTCGTGGATTGAACTCACAAACCAGCTTTGATTTTGAAGAATAGAAAGGAAAACACATGGAACAAACACTTGAAGTACAAGCGACTATTTCAGTTTTAATTCCAGAAGATAAGATTCTTGTAGATAAAGTTGAATATCAAGAGCTTAAAGAAAAAGACTTTGACGGTTGGGTTGGTATGGATGTATTCATAAAAAAATCAAACCGCTCAAGAACTACTATCAAGAACTTGTTAAACCGTC
>NZ_JBEOXS010000154.1:0-1281 GCF_040296705.1 Streptomyces sp. NPDC002055 | reverse complement strand
GTTTACGGAACAGCCACTCTTGAAAAAACAAACTATAAATTTAATACAACTTCTGGGGAATGCTATTATGCACTCCTCTCTGCTGGAAATATAAATCAATACACAATCGGAGCTTATCAAGCCTGTGAAGTAGTGGCATTATATAATGGATTGATTGCATTAGGAAAGACAAACTCCAAATCTATTCAACAAACTATCAATACACTCCCTCGTAATATCAATCCAAATTTGGGTTATTCTGGTAATCCTTGGGATGCTTCTGCTGTCAATTTTCCTTACAACGGCTATGTTATCTGGGCTACAGCTCTCACTTCATTTGCCAAAAGCTATGCTGCTACTGCCCAAAATATTTCTGGTACGAGTTTAGTCAATATGGAAAAACAGGCGCTCAAAGGTCGTCCAATAGTTATCTGGGGAACGCTCAATATGGCGAAAGCGCATATCGTAAATTCAAACTATTATGGTGGTCATGAGTTAAGTAACAGTCATACTTACCTCATTGATGGTTACAATGCACAAACTAATCAATTTCACATCACTGATTCTATCTATGGAAAATATTGGAAAGATACTTCTACCGTAGTAAAGGCTTATTACAGTAATAACTCATTCGCACTACTCCTTTAATCTAATCAAAACAAAAAGCGTGAATTACCTTTATAGAGAACACGCCTTTTTATTTTATTTTGGTACTACCGACCATAAAGGAAAACCTGCATCATGATCATCTGGAAGTTGTGATGGATGTTTCCAAAGTTTATCCACTGATTGCAAACCTGTTAATTTCCCGAGTGGGTCATAAATTGTGGTATAACCTTTTTGATAGCCAAATAAAACAACAAAGTGAGAGATATTAGGATAAGAATATAACCATTCCATTCCGTAAATAACAGGTTTACCTAATTTTAGTTCTGTAATAAGTTGGCTCTCTGTTGTAATGTTCTTGTAACCAAGGTCGTAGTAATCCAATGTTGACAGCAGGGTTAGACCATCAATTCCATCAGCTCCTGGGTAAGCCGGATTATATTTATTATAGGTTCCAACATGATTAGCTACACGGGCAACTGTTGGCGGAGTCACACTTGTACCATATCCGTTCAATATCATCGTAATTGATGTTGGTCCACAGCCTTCTGGAGCAAGTGTTGAATCTCCAACTTGCGTATTTGCCCAGCGAGAATCGTTTTGATGGAAAAGCACTGGACTAAAGATACGCGTCAATATACCCGAGTTTATTGAAAAATACTGCATTCTATTATTAATATTTTTCCATCCAACACT
>NZ_JBEOXS010000153.1:0-1303 GCF_040296705.1 Streptomyces sp. NPDC002055 | reverse complement strand
GTTAAACCGTCCAGAGATGATAAAAAAGTTATCCATAGAAAATGGCGGTTGGGTATTTTATCCGGCTGATGCTGGTAAATGGTCATTTCATTATAAAGAGATGATGGAATTTATAAACAATGAATTTTATCAGAAATTTTCAGGAGGGAGTGGTCTATGACCTACACATACATAGTCAACCCAGAAACGGGCGAAATCCTGTTTGACCTATTTCACGACTTAATCACACAGAACATACGAGCAATCAAACTCATTGCAAAGAAATTAAATGCGGTGCTCCGCTAGAAAAGAGAACGAATCATGAAAACAAAAACATTATTTATAGATGAAGAAGTTCAAGGCGAAAGAATTGGAGATTTGAACACAGAACAACTTATAAAACAGGTTGTAAAAAATATTGACGATGACGTCATCTCAGTAGAAATAAAAAAACGCCACAGAAGTGACGAATTCTAAAACTAAAAACATTCTTTTATAGCACTATTGCTATCAATGACGTTTCTCCATGCAGCTTCACCAGTTAAAGCGCCAACAAATAAGCTGTCATTACTGTTTATTACAGTTGTTAAGTTATTTCTAATATCTTCTGCACTAGTATTAGATTTAACAATCCAAACAGATTCGTTAACATGTGCCCATTTAGGATAATTTTTAATCTTATCAATGAGGTCGTCATAGTTATTGCTTGAGTATTTTAAATCGTATGTAATGATATAACTTTCCATAATCACTCCTTTCATTAATTTTTGAAAGACAGGAGGATGTTAGTTGGTATTAACGGATTTGTCCTGAATTTCATTAACTATATTATACTGCTACAAATTGTTTTAGTCAACATAACATACTATATATTGTGTTTAATTATGTAAAAAACAAGAAAGGAACACTAAATGTTGTGGTCGAAGATAAAAACTAAACTTGTTGAGAAAAATATGACTGAGTATGAACTTGGAAAAGTTACAGGACTTGGTGCTCAACAAATTCATCAATTTAAAAAAAGAAATTCTGAAAATCCTCGTTGGCTAACAATGGTCAAAATAGCGGATGCACTAGACATCAGCTTAGATGAATTCAGATAGAAAGGCAAATAATGCACACACAAATTATTAATGGACGAGAAGTCCTAACAGTTCCAACAGTCATTGGATATAAGCATTATGACTTAGAAAAAAGAGAAGTAGTTGGAGAAGTTATTGAATCTACTTATCGAAGAAAAGACGGAACAATGTACATTATCCGCAGATCACGAACAGAACGAGAAAAAGCTGCTATGCTCAATTCGTGCTTGTCTGACTGGGGATAT
>NZ_JBEOXS010000152.1:0-1313 GCF_040296705.1 Streptomyces sp. NPDC002055 | reverse complement strand
GCTTGGGTTCTAGTGGTCGTCGCAACACCCCAGTTCAGGGGATGCGATGGACTTCCAGATCCGGAAGGTGCGGAGCCCTCAGGGGGCGAAGAAGCTCTCTGCGGAGCGGGCTGCATACTTCCAGCTCATGCAGCAGGGCATGAGCAACAACGACGCGTGCCGGATCGTGGGGATCAACCCGAAGACCGGCAGGCGCTGGCGTAACGGCCGTAGGCCGTCCGGCCGGAACAAGGCGGCACCATCGGTTCGTCCGGTGGTGCCGCCTTCCGCGTCCACGTCTCGATACCTGCGCGAGGATGAACGGATCTACATCGCCGACCGGCTGCGGGAGAAGGCGTCGGTCCGGGCCATCGCCGCCGAGCTGGGCCGCAGCCCCTCCACCGTCAGCCGCGAGATCCGCCGCAACCGCACGGTGGGCACCCGCGGTCAGTGGCACTACCGGCCGTATGCCGCCCAGGCCCGCGCGGACAGCCGCCGCCCCCGTCCCAAGCCGCGCAAGATCAGCCGCAATCCCGAACTGCGGAACTTCGTCCAGGCCGGCCTGGACCGTCGGTGGAGCCCGGAACAGATCTGCCAGGCTCTGCGGACACACTTTCCCGAGCGGTCGGAGATGCACGTGGTCCACGAGACCGTCTACCAGGCTCTTTACATCCAGGGCCGCGGCGAACTGCGCCGCGAGGTGGCCCGCGCCCTGCGCTCGGGACGCACCCGCCGCAAGCCCCAGCGGCAGGCCAACTGCCGCCAGCCGCGTTTCAAGGACCCCATGGTCATGATCAGCGAACGCCCCGCCGAGGCGGACGACCGGGCGGTCCCCGGCCACTGGGAGGGCGACCTGATCATCGGCAAGGACGGCACCTCGGCCATCGGCACCCTCGTCGAACGCGCCACCCGCTACGTGATGCTCCTGCACCTGCCCGACGGCCGCACCGCCGAGCACGTCCGCGACGCCCTGGTGGACACCATCCAGCAGTTGCCCAGACACCTGGTCCGCTCGCTGACCTGGGACCAAGGCGCCGAGATGGCCACCCACAAGAGCTTCAGCATCGCCACCGACGTCCCGGTCTACTTCTGCGACCCGGCCAGTCCCTGGCAACGCGGCTCGAACGAGAACACCAACGG
This sequence comes from Streptomyces sp. NPDC002055, assembly GCF_040296705.1. Taxonomy (NCBI): domain Bacteria; kingdom Bacillati; phylum Actinomycetota; class Actinomycetes; order Kitasatosporales; family Streptomycetaceae; genus Streptomyces; species Streptomyces sp. NPDC002055. The sequence goes on along the minus strand of NZ_JBEOXS010000152.1, from coordinate 194 downwards.
CCTGCTGCGGCAGTACTTCCCCAAAGGCACCGACCTCTCCGGCCACAGCCGTGAACACCTCGACGCAGTCGCAGCCGAACTCAACGGCCGCCCACGCAAAACGCTCGGCTGGGAAACCCCAGCCGAGCGCCTGCATAAACTGCTCACGGCCTAATCAACACGACCACGTGTTGCGACGACCGCTAGAAACCGCC
>NZ_JBEOXS010000151.1:0-1347 GCF_040296705.1 Streptomyces sp. NPDC002055 | reverse complement strand
ATTTGAGCCTGTTCCGTCCGCCGTACTGAATGCTCCATGTTTGTTCGCTTGTTTGACTTTATGAATTAATTATAACACCGATTTTATTCGGTGTCAACTATAAAAACGATTTTATTCGATATTTTTTAGCTTTTGTTATTTACACTACCGATTTTTTTCGGTATAATATATTTAAATATTAAAGGGAGATGGAAATGGGAAGATCAAAATTAACGCCAAGAGAAGAAGCATTAAAGCCTATTATTGCAGGTAATATAAAAAAATATTTAAATAAATTCAACAAGAAACCTGCAGATTTGCAACGAGTAACTGGAATAGCCCAAAGTACTATTAGTGATTATACTAGCGGAAAAACTTTGGTTAATCCTGGTAATGTTGAAAAAATTGCTAGTTTCTTTGGGATTTTAAAATCTGATATAGATCCAAGATTTAGCGATGAATGGGTAAGCGAAAATGAGTTTCCTATTATTGAAAAAACTATTGACGCAATGAAACAACTTGAAGAACCACGTCAAAAAGTTGTCCTCGATACTGCTTCTTCTCAATTGGAAGAGCAAGAAAAGGCTAAAAGAGCTGTTAAACCAAAACCAAAAGTTACTCCTCTTTTTGATATAAATTCTCCGCTTACTGACGAAGAGCTTCAAGAGGCTGTTGACGAAGCTGTAGCTTTTGATGGTGTGCCTCTGACAGATAGAGAAAAAGAACTTTATAAACATTTGCTCCGTGAAACATGGGAAGAAGAGCATGGCAGGGGGTAAAATATATGTCAGTTATAAAGGAGTTGCTTTCAGAACTCACACTAAAAATAAAATACTATAATCCTTCAGATTACCCTCATCTTAAAGATGGAATGAAATTTAATATTAGAGGAACAGCTTATATTTTTATTGATATATTCAATAGTGAAAAGGTAACTCAGAATATATTACTTCACGAAATAGGGCACGTTTCCTTTGGACATAGACATCTTGATTGTCGTTCTTCTGGTTGGGACAGAAGGCAGGAAAGAGAAGCCGACCGCTATATGATTGAACATAGAGCCGATGAATGGCTTGCTCAGTTCGATTGGGAACCGGATGTTATTGATTATGATAAATTTATTGAATATTTTGAGTTAGAAAAACGTCATTATGGATTGGTTGTTGAGGTGTTTGATGAAATAATCGGTCAACCTCAACTAGATAGCCACTGTTTATAGTAAGGGATGAAAAATGGATTACACAGAATTTAGAAAATATGTTGAAGAAAATACTCGTGCTCAAGGTAAATTCTTAGAAAAAGCTACAATATACCTATTAGACAAAAACGCTAGTAGACAATCATCCGCAAAATGGCCTGATTCTCGAA
>NZ_JBEOXS010000150.1:0-1371 GCF_040296705.1 Streptomyces sp. NPDC002055 | reverse complement strand
GCTAGCAATTTTCAGCAATAGCGGAAAATTGCTAGCCTATGACTAAACTAAACACCGCAATCATGCAAAGCAAGCAGTCTAAACCGTACTATCATAAAATCATTCTTGATTTACTCGTACAGCTTACGACAAGCGGAAAATATCGCAGTCTGACGAGCTTTAAACAGTCAGGCGATAAATTAACCGCAGAACAAAAAGAAATGCTTAGGCGCTATACTGACAGCATTATCTTACTGTTAGAAATAGGCATGGCGTTTCATGAAATTAAACAATTTTTAGTAAATTAAAAAGCCCTCGCAGGCAAATGGAGGTTCTAATGGAACAAGTAAAAACAATTAATCATCTTGGGCAAGTAGTTTATCAAGAGTCAGTTGAATTTTATAAAGAAAAGCTCTCAGTTTACTCAAAAGATTTTCTTCAAAATTCGCTCATTCCTCAGTTATATGAATGGTCAAATGCTTATAAAGCAGCAGTTGAACTGACAAAATAAAAAGCCCGATTGGGCTAGGAGGTGGAAAATGGATATTATCGAAGCAACGAAAAAATCAGTAGAACTCAACAAAGCTATTTATCGAAAATCTCATCAAAGCACTATGTATTTACCAACCGACACGGCGGATTGTTGCTTAATGTTTGGAATGGGAGAAAATAAAAAAAGGTCAGAACGTTTATCGGTTCGTTGGAATCCGAAGCAGTCTGACCTACTAGCTAATGACTGGACGTTAGAAAATTAAACTCTTAAGTTTAATGATAGAATCTAAGATTTTGTTAAAGTCTTTTGCAAATCTGTTTTCCATTTCAACAATTGATTTATTTGTTAAAAATATTTGAGTTGCAGTGTTGTTTCCATAAGTACAGTCTAAAAACCCCTGAGTATCTAGCTCCATTATAGAGTTATAAAAATCATCGTAAAGCATTTCTGAAAACAACTCATCATAAACAAATTGTGCATACTTGAATTCTTTAGCTTGAATTTTAGAAATTCCATTGTTACTTCTATCTAAATACTCTTTATAAAGAGTTTGCAAAACAAATTTCGTTTCATTGGTTAATTCATCCATAACACTCCCCCTTTCTATAAACATTGAATACAAAAACTAATGCCTTAGAATTGTAAACGTTTATATTATACACCCAGTTTACTACCGAAAACAAGAAAGGTCATAAAAATGTGGGACAAAATCAAACAACAATTAGACAAACAAGGCATAACCGAGTACCGCCTTGCCAAAATGACAGGCATAAGCCCTCAGCAGTTACACCAAATTAAAAAACGCAATACAAAAAACCCGAAATGGCTCACAGTCGTTAAGATTGCGGAGGCATTAGGAGTTAGTTTAGATGAATTTAAATAATCGTACAAAAAAAGCC
>NZ_JBEOXS010000149.1:0-1391 GCF_040296705.1 Streptomyces sp. NPDC002055 | reverse complement strand
CTTCCAAAAGTTTTTGTTTATTTACTGACAACCATTGAGACGCTTTATCAAACGAGTGTTCCCCTTGAGGTTCAAAACCGAAAGAACGTCCATCTTGCAACATCTGACTGTTTAGTGATTACTTGTTACCTATGGGGCGTACTGCATTTTAGTGAAACACTTAAAGCTAAGCACCAACTTGCTCAAAGTGGTTCTGTTGCAAAGTTTTCCAAAAAATCTATTTTAGTGTAAAACTTTGCAACAGAACCATCTTATGCATAATAGCTTTCGTTGTTACAATGCTCGTCTCATGGTTTAAGCATTAATAATGAACAAATGACTAATAAAATAGCTATTTTGGGGTTGGATATTAGAGAATTAATCTATAGGATTCTCTTTTTATTCTTTATTTTGTTATGATTGATTTAGAAGAAGGAGGATTTTTAATTATGGAAAAAATAAATGAAGTTCCTGGGCAAGTGAGTTTTGGACGAGCATTGAAGGATTTTTTTATTGGATATATTGATTTCAAGGGAAGAACGACTCGAGCTGGATATTGGTGGATGACGTTAATTTTAATGATTATTTCATTTGTTCCAATTATATTTTTTGTCTATGTAGCAATTGGTTCTGCTATGAGTATTTCAGGGAGTGCAAACGAAACTGATTTTTTGGCTTCTACGTTTGAAAGCTTTATTATTCCATTGTTTATTATGGCTATTATTGGGATATCATTATTTCTTCCAAGCCTCGCTATGGCTGTGAGACGCTATCGAGATGCTGGTTTACGAGGGCGAGGATTTTTAGTTTTATGGGGCATATACATTGCTTCTAGCTGCACAGAAACAATAAGTACCTTACAACAAAGCGGCGGAAGTGCAATATTCACATTTTTGACATACGCGATAGGGTTACTGTTCTTTATTTTGACAGTGTTACCAACTAATGCAGTTACTACAAAATCGGATAATGGCTTTATACTCTTTTTCTTACGAGAAAAAGAATAATAATAATCTATATTTGAATTCAAAAAGAATAAAAAGGGTTTGTTATAAAAATTTCCAGTACCCTAAATTTAATCTATTAATGAAAGTTGGAAAAGAATTTTGAATTATATTAAGAAATTTTTTATTGTATTAGGGCTTGCAATACTCAGTCAAATAGGGATGGCTGTTTATGGTGGAGCAAAAGGTTTTTCTTTAGAAACCGGTGCACACAAGTTATCCTTACTAGCTGTACTCATTCTAATTATATTTATTGTGGGGAATATCTACTTATTAATGTATTTAGGTAAAAAGTTAGGCTTTTTAACGCCAAGCAAAGATTTCCTCACTAAGAAAAACATTATATACATCTTCGTGGGTACCCTAATTGCTCGGACTGTCGGAATTGGTGGTACATTATTGCTTAAT
>NZ_JBEOXS010000148.1:0-1393 GCF_040296705.1 Streptomyces sp. NPDC002055 | reverse complement strand
CTTCAATACCCACAAAATTAGGATTTTGAAATGCACGTTTTCGATAAAAGTCACGAGATACAACGATTTGAGCTGGTTGATTACCATATTTGATGAAATAAACTTCTTTCATAAATGGATTCATATTGTTTTGTTTGCAAAGATTAATAAGTAAAACAAGTTCCGCATCACTTGCTTTGCCACCACCATCTAAATATTGCTTAATTGTGGTCATATTTAAATTATCAACACTAAAGATTCCTAATTCATTTGCCATTTTTAAATTCTCCGTTTCTTATTTTTGTTGAAACGTGATATAATCTAAGTGTAAAATTTAGAGACATCACGTCTTAGTCCGTATTCCTAGTGCGGGCTTTTTTATTTTGCAATCGTTAAATTCTTGTTTGCCATTTTCTGACGGGCAATATCATTTTTATGATGTTGCATGTTTTCTGCAAACAGTTCTTTATTTTCTTCTTGCAATTTATTAGAGAAATCAATCCAATCTTGACGGCTTTTTTCGCAATTAGCAAGACTTTGTTGAGTTGATTCCAACTCTCTTTTCATGCGATCATAATCCGCAAGTTTAAATTTTTCTTCTTCTGTTTTAAATCCAAACATTTTTAATGTCCTTTCTATGTATGTGTTTTAATCCTCCGAGTGCTATAATTACTGTGAGCAGATATTTGCGGTATTTGCTTAGTTTTATGGAAAGGAGGCATTTTAAATGAGTGAAACTGGATTAGATGAATTAATTGATGACTTGGAAAATATGCTTGATAAAGCTAGAGATTTAGATGGAGAACATGATGTTATATTTAGCGATATTTTTACTGAATCTTTCCTGAAAAATCATACCGGGTTCTCATCTCTTGAAGACTTTGCCGATGCCAGTCGTTTTGATTGGACAACACCCAAGTCATTTGAAGCTATTCCCAATGATGAATTAGACGTTTTTGTAAGGAAAAACTCACAATTCAATTCGTGGGAAGAAATGCTTGAAACTGCTAGTTCCGAGTATATTATGAATCAACTCGGATTTTAATTTTATTTATCCTAGTTAATGTATTTTTTAACTGTTCAACTTGGTCTAAAGCTTCGTTGAGCAGTTTTTTTAGTTCGTCCAAACCTTCTGCTTTTATTTCTACACTAATATCTGGCAAATTTTTTTCTCTTTTCTAGCGGAGCACCGCATTTAATAAATTAACTTGGTATGTGGAGGTAGTCATTTTCTCTTTAATCATGTCTTGCCCGACATTTTAGTAATAAAAATCATGTAAATCTTCCAATAGATAGAAGACTGAACCACCTCGATTTATCGAAGGTAATCCGTTTTCTCTCCACTTTTTAAGCGTATCTGATGACATGTGGAATTCTTTCAACAAATCAACCTGCCTGATTTCTCCGGTCTTAC
>NZ_JBEOXS010000147.1:0-1445 GCF_040296705.1 Streptomyces sp. NPDC002055 | reverse complement strand
GGGAGATACATACCGCAGAGCAGGAGGATTTTCAGTAGGGGCGCTATATAAATCAAAGACCAAAGCGAGAGGAAGAGGGTTCTGGTTTAAAGGGTTACTGCCTGCGTAAAGACAATAACAAATTATTGAAAATATAAATTTTAAAAAATCGTCCGAAATGACAAAAAACTAGTCGTTTAAACTGTCAGAAATGGCAGTTTTTTATTTTAGAAAAATAATGGTTTTAGTAAAAATCTATCTTATGAAATAAGTATCTATCAGATGTGTTGAGACTATAGAATAATGACTTTTCATAAAAGTGGAAAATCGGTTGACTAAAAACAACTTTTTTCTAAATAGGTTGACATATTTGGGTTTTTTCGATAAAATATACTCATATATTCCAGAGGTTAAAAAATAAATGGAGGTGAATATATGAAAAAAGTTTATTGCTCTGAGCCTGAGGAAAACCTTATTAGTTTAAAAGAATTGTTTGAAAAACCGGTAAGTAATGATGTTAAGGCTATTTTTGACCAAATGGCAACTCGTACAGAGAATGGTCGCCATTTTCTTGCTTGGAATCTTCGTTTCGAAAATATTGCTTATGGAGCAGAAAATATGGGACTTGTTGCTGTTACGATTCAACGAGGTAATTTATGGGAATTAGTAGCTGTTTTTAATGAGCAAACAAAAAATATTTTTTTATTTATGAATAATAAAACTCCTGAGAGTCAAATATATTCATCTAGCCATTATTTACCTCATACAGTTAGGGTATTAAATTCTAATTTTAATTCTGCTCCTAATAGTGAAGTAGCTCTTTTTGAGGATGATGAGTCAGTTTTTGAAAATGAAATCAAACATTCTCAAGAGGTTTGCAAGTCTATGTATGGAGAATTTTATGAAAATTTAGGTAATGTGTTTGTTATTAGACGAGATACGAAAACGGGTAGTGTTACGCTAGTTACTATAAATGCTCATCTTGATTTTATAGATGAAGAAATAATTCCTGATAGAATATTACCTAGTCCAGTTACAACTAGTAAAACAACAGGGGCTGTTTCTGAAGAGCCAATTAAGATTAAACTTAAAGAAAAAAAGAAGAAAATTAGTTAGGAATTGAAAAAATGAAAGCATTTAATGGAGAACGATTGAAAGAAGCGAGATATTTTAGGTCTTATTCAATTACAGAGTTGTCTAGCATTCTTGGAGTCTCAAAGCAAATGGTTTCAAAATATGAGAATGGGAAGTCAGAACCACCAGCTGAAACTTTGTTTAGAATTGTAAAAGAGTTGGGTTTTCCTCTAAATTTTTATTTTGGAAAAGATTCATCAGTTCCAAAAAAGAGTGAAACATTCTATAGGTCACGCTTTACGGCAACTCAGAAACAGAAATCACCAACGGAGTCACTGAAAAAACTTGCCTACGACCGTCTCACCGCGGCGCTGCTCTTCATCGTCGGCGCG
>NZ_JBEOXS010000146.1:0-1469 GCF_040296705.1 Streptomyces sp. NPDC002055 | reverse complement strand
AAATGTATAACCATGATTTTTATGTTTAGCGTATAATAACCACTGTCCGCCAACTTTATGTTGAACTTTTAACTCATAAAGCATTTTATTTAATGCTTGGGCGCTCATTCCATAATCTTCGGCAATCTGACTAATCGTTACCAAAGATTTTGATTTCATGATGCGGTCATAATAATCTGCTTTGGGTCTGCTTTCTGCAACCTGTTGAGATAACATCGCTGTTTTTTCTTGCTCATCTTTAAGATTAGTAGCGAGTTGAATGATGAAATCTGGACTTGTTAAAGCTTTTTCAATAACTTCATTAGTCATGTAAGCTCCATTTTTGCGGATTGTTGGAAGGACTTCAACAGCCAACCAATCTGTGAATTTTTCAGATACAGCATTGTTTGCTTTGAATGCAAGTTTGTATACCATAGGTTCACTGATGAATGAACCTTTTTCAATTTCCCCAGAAAGTTGGGGAAGATATTTATTAATAGTTTCCCAGCGAATGCTCTCGTAAATCTTTCCACTCTTATTTTGCTTTTGAGTTAAACCTAACGATTTTGCGACTTGTTCTGCACTAAATAGAACTTCTTCTCCCTCGACTTTAACGTCAAGATTGAAAATTCCATTTGTGAAATTTTGTAATTCGTTCATATTTTTTCCTTTCTAACTAGCTTTAAACCGATTATATTCGGTTGTTTTTCCTAAAAAAATAAAATCAATAGGATAGTCGTAAATTTCTGCCAATTTTCTTGCTAGACTCATGGGAATTTCAGTGCTATCTTTTTCATAACTCAAAATAGTTTGATAGTTTTTTCCAACAATTTCAGCAACTTCTTTAGCTGAAAAGTCAGCATTTGTTCTTGCAGCTTTTAATTTAATTTTTGGTGGTGTTTTCTCTGCCATACTGGCTCCTTTCTGTGTATGTATTTTAGTAATACCATTTCTCTAATTTATATCCCCGCCAAGAAATGCTATAATTGAAAGAAAACGGAGAAATTATAATGGAATCGGTGGATAATAAATCTCTTAAAATTCTTAAAGTAATGAGAAAAAATAATATGGCTTATACTAATAGTCAACTTGAAGATGTTACTCCTGAAAGTATAAATCTTGAAGATATTATCAATTCCTTGAGATATCTCCAAAATCTTGAATATATAGAGAAATTTCAAGGAGGTAAAATAAAAACTTACGATTTTTATTCTATTACTCAAAAAGGAATTGCCTTACTAGATGAGCGTAAAAGAACTCTTCACGGAAGGATTATTGACCATATTGCTTTCCCGATTATTGTTGCTTTCGTTACCTCTGCAATAGTCGCACCATTAGTAACGTTATTAACCCTGATGTTATCAAAGATGTAATTAAGCACATAACTACAACCAACCATATTGGTAAGTCACGCCAGTCTACATAAACTTTTTTCTTTTTTAATTTTTTCAATAATAATCCTTTCTATTTTTAAACTTCTGCATACGCAG
>NZ_JBEOXS010000145.1:0-1488 GCF_040296705.1 Streptomyces sp. NPDC002055 | reverse complement strand
TGAATGTCTAATCGATATAGATATAACGGATGATCATACAAAAAAATTATATAATGTGGAGCAAGAAGGGCAATATTATGGGATTAATATAGCCATAGTAAGTTTTTCAAATCATCTACTTGGAGAGGCCGTAAGTCAAAAAGTTTTAACTAATAATTTTGATAATGGAAGATACTATGATTTAAAAATGGCTTATCAAAATCATTTAAAAAAAATCGAAGATTTAGATGATAATTTATATAATGAAGAATATTTTTGGGACATAGCATCTTTACAAGATAGGATTTCTGGAAGAAAAGGCACTTCCTCTGCTGGTGGAACAGGTTTAACAGTATTAATTAATAGCTTACAAAAAGAGGCAGATAATGATACTTGTTATGTTATAAGTGGAGAAAAAATCATTTCATTTAAAAAAGATTTTATTGAGCGAGATTCAAATGGATGGCTAGGTTTCAATAGACAAAATGATTTTTTTAATCATAAACCTGATATTTCCATCTTAAACAGCAGTAGCCTTTGGATACCTGGAACTGCATTCAACTTAAATTTTGTTATGAGAAAAGAGAAATAAATGATTACTATAGAGTTAAAATTTGATAAAACAGTGTCAGGACTTGCAGGGTACCCCTTTGCTAAGTCTGAGTATCAAAAACAAGTCAAAGAAAAGTATACCAATTATTCAGAAAAGCTAGTAATAGTATTTCCAGATAATATTGAAAAGGTGGCATCATCATTTGTACAAGGATTTTTCGAAGATCTTGTAAATGAGATCGGATACGAAGGAATCGAAAAAAATGTTACCATAAAAGCTAAAAACGATAAATTAGCTCAACTTATATTCGAAAGATTATTTTAATGAGAAAGTTGGGTTTATGCATATCAATTACATATTATTAGCAGAAGCGACTTCCAAGAGAGTATCTGATACAAATTCAAACTGGTTTGGACCCAGTTCGATTCTTTCAATCATAGCAATCATTATTTCTATTGGTACACTTTTTTTTCAAAATTATAAAAATGAGAAACATCATAGAACCAATTTAGAGGCAGGATATTTCAAAGATATTTATTTGGAATATTTACTAAAGGAAATTCCTAGATCTAGGCAAAAGGTTATATTTAATGGTGAAAAAATTACAGGTACCGATGATATAATAGAAGTGTTAAACTTAATTAGGCAAGATTCATTGTTTTTCAAATATAAATCGCCAGAATATTATAGGAAGATAGTTCATAAGATACAGGAACTAGAAGATAAATATATAGATCCCAAGGTTAGCGATAGTGATAGTTTTGCAGTGTTTCATGCTGAAGTAGAAAAATTACTATCAGATATTTATAGAATAATTTTTGATGAGTATCTAGGGAAAAGAAGATTTAGTAAATTTAAGAGAAAAAATAAAAGCACTCAATAAGTGCTCAGTCATGGTTCTCAATTTTACGCACGGCGGTGCAATTTTTAACAGTGTATTTTAACAGAGTTTTGAT
>NZ_JBEOXS010000144.1:0-2091 GCF_040296705.1 Streptomyces sp. NPDC002055 | reverse complement strand
TAATACATGGCATACGATTATTAGAAGTTTGCTTGCTACAACAGTAACAGGACTGACAAAGAAGCAAATTCAAGCTAGAGATACTGACTGGCGAAAAGAAAAAACGCTCCTAGACCTCCTTGATTCGGTGGAAATGGAACGTTACAAAATGCTTGAAAGTATCGCAATAGCCATGATTGAAGCTGGTTCCGATTACGAACCACTCAAAGTTGCTATTAAAGCAACAATGACAACAAAAAAAGTCCACACCGACCAAAGTAGAGACTTTTAAACTATAAGTAAGGCAAGCTCTTCATGAGTTTTGCTTTACTCAAATTATAACATATTTGAGGAGAAACACAAATGACAGAATTTATAACCATTGATGAAGCGAAGCTATTATTCACACAGTGCTTAGCAAAATCGAGACACCACATTGAAGTGGATGATGTCACTGACAAACTTTTTGATGGTAAAAGCGTAGCTACCTTTACTTTTATGGGGAATGGCTATCAAGTGGAATTGGAGGCTTAAAATGCAATCATCTACTTTCAAAATAGAAGATTTAGAGAAAGCACGAACTTTTGAAAATAAACATTTTTTAATTCTCTCTGTAAAAATGAATTCTGAAATTGGACATCAAGTTTTTTTAAAAAGCATAAAAAACAAAAAAACAGTAATTATTTTCAATCAAAATAAAGCTCCTCTTTGTATCAAAGTATCTCATGAGTTTGCACAAAGTTGGAAACTGAAAAAACAAGCTGAAACTAAGAAAAGAGATAAAGTATGAAATTTATAAAAATGGACGTTATAAGCACAGAAATACTACCTACTTGGTTGGTTAAACCTAGTCGTGCTGAAGTAAGAAAAATATTAATTGTCAATGAAACTAAAGCCCCAAAGTTGCATATAAGACTTAAACGAGGAGGGAAATCATGAGCATCTTATCATTTGAAGCAGAGCAGGAACTGACTCAATCAGTATTAAATCGTGTTGATAAATTAGTTGAGGCAAGAGTTGAACAAAGTCGTGAGTTCCCATATGTGCAACAAGCTGAATTATTGAAAGAACTGAACATTTCAACCACATATTTAGCTAAACTTCGGGCACACGGATTAAAGCAGGTGATTTTAGAAGATGGAGATCGTACTGTTTGGTATAAAAAAAGTCAATTGGAATCCTTGATGGATTCATTGGCTGAATAGGGGGAAGAAGTGACAGAAGTTAAAACTGATTACGGAGATTTGGAAAAACAACGCAAAGCATGGGAACGGTTAGAAAATAATCTAAAAAAGGTGATTGATCTTCCCTGGGAAAAATTTGGAAACATTGATGGCGCTAAGATTCCTCAAAGTCTTGATTTAGTCAATATCTTGCATCGTGATATTTATGAATATCCTTATCTGTCAGTAAAGTCTACAGGAGAAAATAAAAGAATCAAAAGACCTAGTTTGCATTTAAACAATGGTCAAAATACTGTATCTATTTTCTACGGTGGAGTTAATAAAAAAGCTGAAAAAACTGACGATGGAGAAGATAAAGAAGTAGTTACATTAAAATCAAGTAAAAGTATTCCTCGTTTTGTCAATGTGATTTTAGATTATCTATTTGGAAAGATTGCTTTGCATCATGGATATTTATATGATATTTCAACCTCACAATTCAAACGATTGTCAGAGATGGATATTGCTCATGAATATAAATTAGGCAAGCGTTCTGACTTCACAGCTAGTGAAGTTGTAGAAATTATATCTTTTATAGATGAACAGATAAAGCTAAAACCTCTTAAAGAAATAAAAGCATCGATTATTGCTTGTCATGACTTTCAAATGGATCTGCATCAAAAGAAAATTTTAAAAAATTGTTCTATCAAAGACAATGAATGTTACTTTAAAGTGTTTGATTGTCAGCTCTCTGATGTAATTGAAATGTCAATCTTGAACGCTAATTACTTAGGAATGGTGATAGATGATGTAGACAGCTTGCATAATGCGCAACTACAGCCAATCTATCAAATGCTGGTGGCATGTCGTGAGATTACTAAGACAAGGTTCTTTGTCAGTAAATCTGGGACACGTACTGGTAAAGGCTTGCGTCATAAAGTAATTTCAT
>NZ_JBEOXS010000143.1:0-2326 GCF_040296705.1 Streptomyces sp. NPDC002055 | reverse complement strand
GTTGTTTTTGAATCCACCTTCGAGTAGTATATCTTATAAACATTATGTACAGTGAAGCTTTTCTTTTTTACGCTTTTTTTAGTTTTTGCGCTAGCAATATCACTAAACGAAAATAGACTTAAAATCAATAACAGGCCCATTATTGTAATTAAAATTTTTTTCATAAAATACTCTCCTAACCTAGCTTTTTATGAGATTCAAGGCTTGCTCTTGGTTTTTATTTATAAGAAATTAACGTATGGAATCCTTCCATATCCTTAAATAATCCCTGATTTTTAATAGCTGTATGTTCCACAGAAATTATTTCATAACCCTCTTTTTGCATTTTCGTTAAAATATTATCTATTTGGGTAGTATATTTGTCTTCTACTCCAAAAAGTTGATTAATCCATTTACTAAGGCTATTTATCATAAGAACATGTGTAAATCCATCCTTTGGAGCTATGTGTGATTTTACTTCTTTTTCATAGATGTTATCACTTTGTGCTTTTTGTGTTTTCGTAAACATTTCCATTATTTTCTCCTTACCAGTTTAGTGATGGCGCACATTATTTAAAAAATTATCCAACTCCCAATAATAGCTGGAATTCTTTTTCTGCCATATTAAAGAAATTATGACTTAGATGATAACGATCCAAAAATTGGTAAACATTAATAGCTTCAATTACATCAAAATAACCAATGTAATCTACGATATAATCATGCATTTCTTGCTTATTTATACTAACTTTTATTTCATCTTCAAATATTTCAGTGATAGCTTCATGCAGCTCTAAATATTCATTTTTGATGATTGACTCAGCCAATTCAAAAGGTGCATCTGTTGTATTCACAAACACATTGAAATATTCGTAGTTTCCCCCGTTAGCTTCAAATATTTCCCAAAGAAGAAGAATAGCTTCGTGGTTTGCTCTGGCTTCTTGAGGGTTAATTGCATCAAAATACTTTCCGCGATGGCTATCTTTATTAATAATATGAATCAGTTCATGAGCAATTTCAAAAGGAGTTACTTCAATAGAACTGTAAATCATTATTTTATCATCTGTATTAACGATTGCAGGTATAGGGAACATTTCATCAGCAAATACAGAAAATCCAAACTTTTCAACTTCTTTAAGGAGATATTCTAAAAGCTCCTGTCTGCCCATAGAACCCTCCTTATTTGTCTTCTAAACGTTTGCCTAATAATCGTTTCATAGCTTCTTTAACATCATCAGTTAATGGTCTGCCGTCAAATGAAACCCACTTATCCCAATCAACTTTGCTATCATCTACTAAATCGGCAAGGTCAATACCTTGTTTTTGTTGTTCAGTTTTAATAGAAACAACCTTAGCATTTTCTTTTTTCTGCTCTTTCAATTGAGAAGAAGCGGTATCAAGGACAACTTTTTGACGAGGTTCTTCGAGTTGTGAACTGATTTTATTTATTTCGGATAGAATAGAAGAAACATTTATCCTTGTTGAATCGGTTTGAGGGAAGAAGTCGTCAATTGCAACGTCAAATACTTCTGAAAGTTTTATCAGTTGAGGTTTCTTCGGAGAACGAATGCCAACCTCATAATTTGATATAGTAGTTTTTCCGACTCCTATTTTTTTAGCTAGTTCTTCTTGACTCAGACCAAAATGTTTTCGGTAGTCTTTAATTTTAGAACCTACATATTTATTGATTTGTTCAATTTCCATAAACACATTATATAAGAAAAAACCACGTTTTGCAAACTTTTTTAGTTAAATGACGTTTTTTTCTTGACAAACCACGAAAAGTGGACTATAATTAACTCATAAAGTCAAACAAGCGAACAAACAAAACAGTTGCGAAGCTTCTGTGAATGTAGTTACACGTTGTATTCAACTCAGCGTAAGTAGCAAGTTTGGCAAATAAAAGGCCCCATAGGGGCGGAGAGGAGTGATTTATATGTCAATTAATGATTTGATTAAAGCCATTATTGCTCTAGTGGTTTTAATACTTGGGATAAATTTTATGGTGGATAGGACATTAACTTCATTTACTAGTCTTTACGAGGTTGAAAAAGAAGATGAAAATGGTAAAGAGAGCTGAGATTTCAACAATGGATGAAAATTGATCGATTGATAAAGAAAATAGCGCAACTGTGGGAATATAGCTTCCTAATAATATTCTAAAAAGAGTCTCAATTAATTTTCTTTCTTTATTATTCAAATCTTCAAGTTCTCTCCCGCTTTTCCGCACTATAAATAGAATGAACATTTCAGGAAGGGAAAACAGAAAAAAATAAACAACTCCAACAAAAAAAGAAAGTTTAACAAGATTTAAGTAATCTATTTTAGTAATTACCGAAATAGCAGA
>NZ_JBEOXS010000142.1:0-2336 GCF_040296705.1 Streptomyces sp. NPDC002055 | reverse complement strand
CACAGCAAATTTGAATGAATCTTGTTCTAAATCAGCTGGAATTTTTACGCAAAAAAATCAGTAAATTTCACCGAAAATAAGAACAATGGAGAATAATGTTAACTGAAAAAGAACAAGAATTACTCAACGATTCTTATTTCGAGAATCTTAATCAATCAAAAAATAATGAACAAAAAACTTTACTACAATCACAAAAAAAATTACACAGCTTAGTTGACTGGCTAAAACTTGCGATTCCTATGACTTATGAAGAAATGATAGTTAAAGTCTTGGGTTTACCTCTAGAACTCTTTGACGAGCAAGAAGGAAAATTGCCACACTCTAAGCAAAACAAAGTTCTAAGATTATCTGGAGTAGCTGTATGGCATTCAGAAGAAACAAGGGAAATCATCTTAGACATTAGCGGTACAGGTCTACAATTTTTACGAGAAAATATTTTCTTTGATTATTCAGAAGTGCAAATTATTACTATCTTACTTGATAGAATATTAGAGTGTATAGGTTATGAAAATCAAACTATGGTTGCTAAACGAGCGATTATAAACTGTCAACGAATAGATTTGACCGTAGATGATAAAAATTCAAAACCTTTTTACATCCCTAAAAAAATTAGAAAATACTTTGTGAATGGCAAAGCAAAATTCGGGAAAACAACAAAAATATCAAGTGAAATAGATGACTTGACAGGAGCTTTAAGCTTTTATATCGGAGATAGAGAACATCGAAAAATTCTAGTTCGAATTTACGATAAGTTCATAGAAAGGCAGACGAAAGAAAATTTAACAGAAACGGAACTAATTCAACTTTATAATACTATCAGTTGGATACGTACGGAAGTTGAATTTCATGATCGTTATGCGGATGAAATCTTATGGGCAATCTATGAATTAGGGCAAAAAGAAGATAGTAATTTATTAGAATTCGTTAAAGGATATCTTGATAATAAAATGCAATTCCGTCCGCCTGATAATTACATTTCAAAAAAAGAAAAATATCGTCCAAGATTTTGGAAAGATTTTATAGCTAAAGCAGAAGAAGTAAGTATTAAAGTTCCGCGTAGAGAAAGAGTGCCATTCTCAAAGAAATTATCAAATTATACTTTTCTTGGTAAAGGCGGGGGAATGGGGGCAATCATAAGGTTTATGACTAATCATCATCTCCCTTTCCCAGAAGAGGTGGGAAGTGAAAAAGATATCTATGATAAAGCAAGCATATCAAGAGAATTAATTGACAAGTTTACTGAGTACCTCCTATTTGTTGGAAGAGAAGACCTTTTAAAAGAATTTCAAGAGATGGTGCAAAATAACAATAATAACTTTAGTAAGGAAAAATAAGTATGTATCTAAAAAAAGCAAACACACGCCTAGCAAAAAAATTAAGTGAAAATGTTCCTTTTGTTCCAGGTACTTGGTACATCAAAATGAACGAAAATGGTACACCAGTAAAAACATTGCAAGGTCAATCACTCTATACTTGTATGAATAATGAGGCGCTATATGACTCATTGAAAACTAGAGAATTTACTCACGTAGAATATTAAAATAGAATGGAGATAACTATGAATATCATAACCAAAGATGAAATTATTGAACAAACAGGAATGACTAAATCTGTGGCTTCTAGGATTATTCGAGAAGGTAAACAGGAAATGGTTAAAAAAGGCTATCCTTTTTACAATAATAAGAGATTAAATTTTTGCCCTTTAGAAGTAGTAAATAAGATGCTTGGGTTGGAATTGAAAGGAAATGAATATCATGCCATTAAGAGTGCATCCTAGAGGAAAAAAATGGGAATATAGAATAAAAGATAGTAAAGGAAATCATGTAGTTAGTAAAGGGGGATTTCTTACCGAAAAAGAGGCTAAAATAGCTGGTAAGGAAGCCGAGCTGGACTATCTAAAAGGTACAAGATTTGATAACAATTCTACAGTTTATGAACTTTACCAAAAATGGTATAACTTGGAGATTCTTCCATCTAACAGAAGTGTTCAAACTAAAATAAAGTATCAAAGATTCTTCAAAAAAATTGATAAATATTTTGGAAAACTAGTAGCAAGTAAAATCAAATATAGTCAATATCAGGAAATAATGAATCAAATAGGTCAAGGTGTAGGGCCAGACTATCTATCTCGGCTAAATTCTAGCATTAGAAGTGCAGTACAACTTGCTAGAAGGGATTTACTTAATATAAATGATTTTACTGAAGGGGTGAGATTACATGCACAAAAACTCCCAAAAAATCCTGAGGATAAATATATTTCGAGTTTATCAGATTATCAAAAAATAATTGATTATTTAAGGTCAATAATGGAATATAAAAAAAGTGTTATGCCATAT
>NZ_JBEOXS010000141.1:0-2392 GCF_040296705.1 Streptomyces sp. NPDC002055 | reverse complement strand
TGACCGCCTCCAGGCTGTCCGGCTTCAGGGCCCGCGCGTACGCCAGCGCCCGCAGCGTCGGCTTGTGCAGGGTGGAGACCGGCACCACGACATGGGTGCGCTGCCTCGCGCCGGCCCCCAGCAGTGCAGTCGCAGGGCGCACAGTGCACAGCGGGCCCGTCAGCCGCCGGTGAGCAGCACCCACACCGGCCCGCGGGCGAAGTTCAGAGGGTCCCCGGACGGGGTGGTGAAGTCGGTGCCGCTCTCCGCGTCGGACCGGCTCCACCGGGCGTCGTACGCCTTGCCGTCCCGCAGCACCAGCGCCGTGCCGGAGCCCACCGTCTCGCTGTACGGCGAGACGCTGCCCAGCTTGTCCTTGAGCGTCGAGTCGCGGATGGTGATCCGCTGGACCACCACCGTCGCCGCGCCGTCGCGCCCGCCGTCCGTGGTGCGCGCCGGGGTGCCGTCCATGGACACCAGCCACCGGCCGGCCTCCGCCGACCAGGTGAAGCCGTACCGGCCGGCCGGATAGCGCACGGTCTCCTCCGTCACCTGCCGCCCGCCCTCCGGCGCCGCGCCGAACCGGAACCCGATGTCGGCCGCCCTGCTCGCGCCGGGCGCGGCGGCCAGAGCCCGCGCCGGGCGGACGTAGAGGTTGTGCGGCGCCGGACGGTCGCCGCCCCGGAAGTACGCGTCCGGGGCCTTCCCCGGCGGCACCGCGAGGACCGGGGACTTCTCCAGCAGGGGACGCAGCGCGGACTGCGCGCCGGAGTAGGCCAGCGCGGGCCGGCCGAACTGCTCCAGCAGCTCGATGTCCGACTCCCGCGCACTGCGCACCGGCCCCAGCGCCGAGGGCAGCCGCGAGGACAGCACGGCGACGAGCCGGGTCGACCCGCCCTCGACCTGCTCCACATAGACGAGGTCGGCCGCGCCGAGGCCGGTGTGCGGCCGGGCCGGCGGGACGTTGTCCACCTTGACGGCGAGCACCGGCGCGGGCCGGGCCGGGAGCCCGGTGAAGGGCGAGACCTCCTGTGACCGCGTCGGCGACGGCTCCTCCTCCGACCCGGAGTCCGTGCACCCCGCCAGGCCCGCCACCAGCACGACGGAGACCAGGGCGAGGGCGGTGAGCCGGCGCGCCGCCCGCACGATCCCCTCCAGCCGGCCGCTGTGCGCCCCGCGCCAGTAGACCTTTCCGCAGTCCGGGCAGCGCATGAACCGGTCGTAGGTCCGCCGGGTGCCCGGCCGGAGCAGAGGGGCGACCGCCGCCTTGTCGACCGGCGACAGCGGGGCGGCGTTGCAGGCCATGCAGCGGGTCCAGGGGGCCAGCCGGGGCGCGAACCGGCCCAGGACGTCCGCGAGTTGGGCGTCGGGCCGGGCGCCGCGCACATACGCCCCCCGCCGCAGCGCCCGGCGCCGCAGCAGCCCCCGGTCCTGGGTCAGCAGTACCCGGCGCTCGGTGTTCGCCTGCTCGATCAGCGCGTCGTCGTCCATGTCGTTGCGGTAGGCCGCGTCCACCCCGACCAGCCTCAACCGCCGTGCGAGCGTGCCGAGATGGACGTCCAGGACGAACCGCAGCGGATCGGGGACCGGCTCCTGCGGGCGGGAGACCGGGCGCACCTCCACCACCTCGCCGCCGTGCGGCCGGTAGCCGGGCTCCACCGGACGCCCGTCGACGACCAGCGCGCCCACCTCCGGCAGCGGAACGCCCACCGACTCGACCAGATGGCCGAGCGAGGACGTCCCGTCGGCCGTCACCGGCACCTCGCGGCCCCGGTGACGCGCCGCCAGAAAGAGCCGCAGTCCGGCGGGGATACGCAGGCGCAGCGCCGACTCGTCCACCCCTTCAGGATGCCACCGGGAGCCGGTTCCGAGAGGGGCGCGGAGGGGCGTGCCGGGCCACGGAACGGGGACGCGGGGCCGGCGTGCGCCGCCGCCGGCGGGTGCCGGACCGGACTCCCGCGGCAGCCGGTTCCGCCCGGCCGGTCGCGCCGTCATGACCGGGGGGTGGGCCGGACCTCGAAGCCGGTGAGCCCCTCCGGCCGGCCGCCCTCGACGGACACCTCGTCCACGGACGCGGCCGACGGCCCGTGGTGCGTCCAGGCGAGCATCTCCGCGACCCGCTCGGGCGCGCCCTCGAAGACGGCCTCGACGGTCCCGTCGAGGCGATTGCGCACCCAGCCCGCCACGCCGCGCGCCACGGCCTCCTGGCGGCAGGTGTCCCGGAAGAAGACGCCCTGCACCTCCCCGGCGACCACCACCCGCCGGTGCACGATGTCTGCCATACCCCTGCTTCCCTTCGCGCCCGGTCCATCCCGTCCACGCCCGGCGGCCGCGCGCCGCCCGGACGACCAAGTACTACGACATGCGGCTCAACGTGTACCGCATCCGCCCCTCCGACCTGGCGGAACCCGTG
>NZ_JBEOXS010000140.1:0-2470 GCF_040296705.1 Streptomyces sp. NPDC002055 | reverse complement strand
GGTGACCACGTTGCATCTATTGCTAAGGCAACCATTTCACTTAAAGGTGAAGAAAGAATTCACGTGGTTGAAGAAGATATTAGCTTACTCGGTGAAAAAGTTAAATCTATCGTTGATGCTTCACTCAATGCTTATATTCAAGGCAATGATAAACGGGCTCATGAAATTGCTGAACAACAATATGTCATCAAAAGTATGAGTCATGAAATTCAAGAAAAAATTCTTGACGGAATGAAAGAAAACTCTGAAACAGTAACAACAGGTAAAGAATACTTGTTGACACTGGTTTACTTAGAACGAATTACCGGTTATGCGGTCAATCTCTGTGAGTGGATTGTTTACTTGAATTCTGGAAACATTATTGAACTATAAAATAAAAAGTTACTGACAAGAATTGCTGTCATAGGACAGTCGTTTGTACTTTAGTACATTACGAATATCCTGGCAGTTCTGTCAGTAACTTTTTTTATTGCTCATAATCAATTTCAATGACTTGGTGGGTCAGATATTTATTTTCAGCAAAGTCCATTTTGATGACATAGGGCATCTTTCCAGCTAAAGATTGAAAATCTTGAAACTGAAAGTCTGGTTGATAAAAATTTAAAATGGTAGAAAGAGAAGTACCATGTGTTCCGATTGCAACTTTTTGATTTTTAGAAGTTGTTAAAATCTGTTCAAGGGCTGAAATATTACGATTTTGAACTTCACGTAAGGATTCTCCGTCAGCAAATTTATAATCAAAATCATTCCATTGTTGCTTAGCATGAAGTTCATTAATCAGGTCAATACTAATTCAAAGATTTATTCAAAATCAATGCAAATTAATTCATCAACTACCAGTATAGCTGATGAATTAAAGAAATTTAAAGAATTACTTGATTCAGGTGCTATTTCTCAAGAAGAATTTGAAATTCAAAAAGCAAAGTTGCTTAAATAAAATAAAAAACCGCCCAAGTTTGGCGACGAGGGGCGGTTTTAAACTATAAAATAGTATAAAGGCTTTTAACAAGCTTTTTACTATACCATTTTATCAGAAATGAGGTATAAAAAGCAACAATGGCAAGATATATAAAACGAGGTAAAGTCTGGCAATACGAAATATCTTATAAAGATACTGACGGTAAATATAAAAAACTTAGAAAGAGTGGCTTTCCTAAAAAGGCCGATGCGATTTCAGAAGCTGGTGAAATTGAAGCTAACCTAGCCAAAGGTTTTTATACTGTCAGTCAAGATATATTACTCACTGACCATTTCAAGCAATGGATAGAAATATTCAAAAAAGGTAAAGTATCTGACGGAACTTACAGAAAGTATTTGTACACACTATCTGTTCTAAAAAAGCACTTTTCAACAGCAACTATTAAAACAATGAATCGTGTGAAATATCAAGAGATGTTAAATGAATTTGCTGAAGGTCATTCCGATTCATCTGTGAAACAAATTAATGTTCATGTAAGAGCAAGCTTAGAAAATTTACTTGATGATTTTATTATAAAAAATGATTTTACAAAAGGAGCAATCTCTAAAGGTGGTAAAGGCACCAAAAGTGCCGAACTAAAATATTTAGATTTTCAAGATTTTACAAAATTAATTGCATTTGCTAAAGAAAAAATAAATCCTATTTACTCCTCATCGTTCATGATATACATTGCTGCCATGACTGGTATGCGATTTAGTGAGCTTTTGGGATTGACATGGGATAATGTGGACTTTGAAAAAGGACAAATATACGTAAAAAGAACTTGGGATATTTATAAAAATAATTTTGCACCAACTAAGAATGACCAGTCTGTACGTTTTTTAGCCATTGACAGCTCGACTATGCAAGTCATGATAAATTATAAGGAACAGCAAGAAAAACTCTTAAAACGGCTCGAAATTGAGCCAGAACACCCTTTTGTATTCTACAATATCAAGAATGGATTGATAACTAATAATTCACTCAATAAACAGCTAAGAAATATGTGTAAAAAATTGGGATTTGAAAAAACAATTACTTGTCATGGATTAAGACATACTCATGCCTCTACAATGCTTTATAAGGGAATTAATATTTTATATGTTTCTAAAAGGCTCGGTCATAGCAGCTTGAATGTGACGATGTCAGTATATTCCCATATCCTAAAAGAGCTTGAAGAAAAAGATAATGAGAATATCAAAAAAATCTTTAGTGAAATAAACAATAAGTGATTTGGCACAAATTTGGCACAAATCATAAAAAGAGCAACAAAAAAGCCTTGCTACGAAGGCAAGGCGAGGTTTGGCACCATGATCCGAGGGGGATTCGAACCCTCGACCGTTCGCTTAGAAGGCGAATGCTCTATCCAGCTGAGCTATCGGACCAAATTATTTCTGTCAGTAAATTTTTAAGCTAAAGCCCGGCGGTGCGGGGGACGGCGCCGCGGGGCGCGGCACTCGGGCGGGCTCGGGCGGCTCGGGGGACGACAGCGGGCAGGAGCCCGGCGGCGCG
>NZ_JBEOXS010000139.1:0-2673 GCF_040296705.1 Streptomyces sp. NPDC002055 | reverse complement strand
GTCATAACTGCTGACTGGCCAAAGTATGTAGGAACTTATGTTGATACGAATCAAACTTCTAGTACGGAACCCAGTAAGTATGATTGGAATGAAATGAAGTATCGGGTTTATTTAGATGGTGTGCCTGTAGGCGGAAGTAAACTTCTGTCATTTGATTTGGAAAATCTAAAGGCGGGCACATCATACAATGTTCAGGTTAGTCAAATAAATGGCAATGTTGAAAGCGACAAGTCAGAAAGTATTGCTTTTAAAACAACACTACCCAAATAATAGAAATAGGAGAAATTAAATGGCTGATATAACAAAAATTATTCGTGGTATGCAAAATGGCGCTGAAACGATTGATAATAACTTTAATAAAATTAATCAAGAACTCGGAATCCTTGAAAAATTTGTGGATGTAATCTATCCAGTTGGTGCGTTTTTTATATCTAGTGTCTCTACAGACCCTAAAGACCTTTTTAAAACTGGAACATGGGCACGAGTAAAGGGTCGAGTGTTGGTCGGAGTTGATGAATCTGATACAGCTTTATCAACTAGCGGCAAGCAAGGTGGTTCAATTAATCCATTGTCACAACACACAATCATTCCAACTTCAGGAAACTTTGTTTTAGCTCGTGGAGCTGGCACAAACCACTGGGCTTCGGCTTCTGCACCAAGCGGTTCTTATGCAATGGATACAGAACCAAGTGGAATCACAGTTGGAGATAACACTAACCATAATAACTGGCAACCGTTTGAGGCGGCCTATATTTGGAAACGTACAGCTTAGAACAACTCTATCGAAAGGTAGAGTTTTTATTAATGGAAGGAAAAATACAAATTGGAGTATCAATTATTAGGAGTTTCAGGGCTAATCTTAATTATATTAGGATTGACATGGTTAAAAGATGGGGAAAAAATGGACCCACCTTTGAGAAAAAGAATCATTATTGATTTAACAACAATCGCTTTATTTTGGATTGTATTTGAGTTTTGGCACTTCTCAAGCTCAAGAGCTTATGAAAATGAAGTAAATTGGATTATTAATGGCTCACTTGCTTTCTTTGGTGCACGAATGATTCAATTGATTTGCCAAGTAAATCCGATGTTTCAAGAACTTGTGAATTATTTGAAATCAAAAAGTTCTAAGACTGATGTTATTGAAAATGATACTACGGAGGAAAACAAATGAAAAAAGTAATTAAAAAAGCTGCCATTGGAATGGTAGCTTTCTTTGTTGTCGCAGCAAGTGGACCTGTATTTGCGGCAGTAGGTGACCAAGGGGTGGACTGGTCAGTATATAACGGAACTTACGGTAATTTTGGTTATGGCCATGATAAATTTGCTTTTAGCCAAATCGGAGGGACTTACGGTGGAACCTTTGTAGACCAAGCCACCTATGAAACGCAAGTAGCTTCAGCAATTGCTCAAGGTAAACGAGCGCACACTTATATTTGGTATCAAGTCGGAGGTTCACAAGAAGTAGCAAAAGCAGCACTTGACCGCTATTTACCAAAAATTCAAACGCCAAAGAATTCTATTGTAGCTTTGGACTATGAAGGTGGAGCAAGTGGAAATAAACAGGCCAATACTGATGCGATTCTTTATGGAATGCGACGTGTAAAAGCGGCTGGATATACTCCAATGTATTATTCTGACAAGCCTTACACTTTGGCCAATGTTAATTATAAGCAAATCATCAAAGAGTTCCCTAACTCACTTTGGATTGCAGCTTATCCAAATTATGAAGTAACACCAGTTCCAAACTATAGCTTCTTCCCAAGTATGGACGGAATTTCAGTATTCCAGTTCACATCAACTTATGTTGCTGGCGGACTTGATGGAAATGTTGATTTAACAGGAATCACAGATAATGGATACGGAAAACAGCAAGGCCAAGTAGTTAAACCCGATACTGCTATACCGGCCATTGAAAATGGTAAAGAAGCCAATGAAGTTAAAGGAAACGATGTAGAAGTTGGAATGACGGTTAAAGTAAACTTTGGCGCTAAGAATTATGCCACAGGAGAAACAATTCCTCAATGGGTAAAAGGTCAACCACATAAAATCATCCAGAAGAATGGAGATACTGTCTTGCTTGATGGTATTATGAGCTGGTTATCCGTTCATGATGTGGAAACTATTGATGCTTCTACAAGCCAGCCAACGACACCCGCAAAAACTCATATTGTTCAGTCAGGCGATACTTTGAGCGGTATTGCTTCAAACTGGGGTACAAACTGGCAAGAATTAGCACGTCAGAACAGTTTATCTAATCCGAATATGATTTACATTGGTCAGGTTATTAGCTTCACAGGCGGTCAATCTGGGGCTACAGCACGAACTTACACTGTACAATCTGGTGATAATCTTTCATCAATTGCGAGCCGTTTAGGAACAACAGTTCAAAGTTTAGTTTCAATGAATGGCATCTCAAATCCTAATTTGATTTATGCTGGTCAAACTTTAAATTATTAAAAATTAACCCCGCTTCGGCGGGTGTTTTTTTGTTTAAAATAGTACTATATTTTACATAAAAATTTCTCAAATATTACTTTTTAATAATCGATAAAGTTTGTTTGAAAATGTGTGATATACTAATTAGTTTGCATTTTTCTTTGACATAGCATCTAAAATACTATATGATATAATAAAGAGCACCAGCGCGGAGACGGCGAAGGTGACGGCGTC
>NZ_JBEOXS010000138.1:0-2696 GCF_040296705.1 Streptomyces sp. NPDC002055 | reverse complement strand
GCCATTATGAATGGTTTGAATTCTGGTTTAACTGGAGGCTTCCGTAACGTTCAATCTAATATTTCAGGAATGGGCGACATGATTGCTAATGCAATTAATTCTGACTATTCTGTGGATATTGGGGCAAATGTTGCGGCTGCTAATCGCTCAATCAGTAGTCAAGTTTCTCATGATGTGAATCTTAACCAAGAAAAACAACCAGCTTATGTAATCTTAAAACTCGGAAGCCAAGAATATAAAGCTTTTGTTGATGATATTTCAGGCGTTCAAGGATTGCAAAGCGTCATGATGAATAAATTCTAGTCGGGAGGTAGAAATGTACAAGTTTAGAGATACGACAAAACAGGAACATTATCGCAACCTTCCTTTTATTCCAACCAGTGCCATGAATTATGATGGGATCTGGTTAGAGGAACTCATAGAAGGTTATCAGACGTTAACTGTTGAGGGTCGAGAAATGTATTCTCTCAGCTTTGAGTCAAAAGAAATGCAAGTGGGAGGAGTGATTACCAATGTTAAATATCCTCCTCGGGAGCTGACGATAAAATATAAGTTGGAGGATAATGACCCTCGAGTATTACAAGAAAAGTTTGATACTTTAAAAGCATTCTTGATTCGTCAAGAAGATGTCCCTATTATTTTTAATGATAATCTGGAATATACTTTTTATGGTCGTTTCCAGACTGCAGACAATGTGGCTGGAGATACTAATTCGATTATTTCAAGTTTTACTGTCCTTTGTAGCGATCCATTTAAACACGGAAAAATTCAAATTGTAAAAAATAAAGTCATTGAAGTTTTGCCCTATCCAGTTAAACCAGATAGGTTGTCATTTAAATTACTGACAGGGGGATTACTTGCGACTGATGGAAATTATCGCTTGAAATCATCACAGGCTAAAAAAGGCGACCTATTGGAATTTGATTTTCAATCTGGCAATACTTTTATTAATGGAAAAGTAAATAACAACCTCTTAGACCTTGACTCTGATTTTAAAAATATCAGATTGACAACTGGAACAGATTTTTCAAGTTCAAACTATGAGTTAACGATTCAATATAGAAAGGCGGTGCTTTAGTGAGTAATATCTTACTTTTAGATAAGATGCAACAAGTTATCAAAAGTTATGATTCCGATGAATTCATAGAATGTGTTCAGACAAAAGAAATCACAACTAACGCTTCTGAACTAATGAATGACACACTTTCAGTTTCTTTACCTTTTGATGAAACAATTAAAGATGCCAGCTATATTGCAGTTAATGATACGAAAGAACAAGAATTTTCTTTATATCGAATTTTAACCGCAAAAGACGAAGATAATCTGCTTTCATTTGAAGCGATAAATTTTGCAGTCGACGAACTGGACAATTTTATCATTAAAGATATAAGACCTAAAAATAGGTCTTTTTCTTATGTGATTAATCAGCTTTTATCTGATTCAGGTTGTGACTGGGTATTGGGTATCTGTGAACCAATTAAAACAGTTTCCAGCACCTTCTACTATACTTCCATGCGTGAAGCTCTAAAAGCTCTACAAGAGTTAGGTGCAGAGTTTACCTTTTCAATTGAAATTACAGGAAATAAGATTACTAAAAAAATCATTAACTGCTATAACCAAATTGGAAAAATAACCAATAAACGATTTGAATATGGTGAGGAAGTTCTGAAAATTGTTCACCAACAAGACCGCACAAATATTGTCACTGCCCTAATTGGACGTGGGAAGGGTGAAGAAGTTGGGGACGGTTATGGGCGAAGAATTGAATTTTCAGATGTTGAATGGAAAAAGTCTAATGGAAAGCCCCTTGATAAACCTAAAGGTCAAAATTGGATTGAATATCCAGAAATGACGAAAGAATATGGTATTCCATCAAATGGAAAAATGTTACCACGTAAAACGGTTGTTGTCTTTGATGATGTGGAAGGTGCAAGCGAACTTTTACAAAAGACTTATGACCAACTAGCTTATTACTGCCGGCCACTCGTTCAGTTTAGTACTGAGATATTGGGTAGTGATTCAATTGGAAATACTGTTTCAATCCACAGAGGGAACCGAAATTATCACTATCAGACAAGAGTCTTTAAAGTGGTTACTGATTATGTTAATGGTCGAGTACAAGCTAGTCTAGGAGATAATTTAAGCGGAAACTCAATTAATCGACAACTGTCACAAGTTCAAAGCAATATCTCTGACCTTGATAACAACAAAATGACTTGGTATGACTCCACAGAAATTGGAAAGTATCAATCTGATATCATTCGAGGTGCTAAGGGTGGGTCGATTATGATGATGAACCCCTCTGATTTAGGTAAAGGAGAAAGTAGAGAACCGTTTCAAATGGTTTGGATGAATGGTCCTAGCATTGAAGAATCTGATCATTTTCTTGTAGCTAACTCAGAAGGAATCGGTTTTATTGATGGAAACTTTAACCTTGATAATTTTAAAACGGCATGGACAATTGATGGCATTTTTAATGCAGATTTTATAAATGCAGGGACGCTTCAAGGGGTCAAGATTCGTTCAGTTCATCATGACTTCATTATTGAACTTGACCAAGGGAAAATTCGTTTTATAAAAAAAGACGGTTCTTCTGAAAAAGTCGCCCCGGACCGTGCCGCGTCGGCCCCGGTCCGGGGGAGTGGGAGCGGCTACACCGGTCCCGCCACCACGGCCACCGCCTTGGGCAGCGGCAG
>NZ_JBEOXS010000137.1:0-2781 GCF_040296705.1 Streptomyces sp. NPDC002055 | reverse complement strand
AGTATAGGTCCATAGTCAATTGCAACTTTGAATGACCTAGCCTTTCTTGAATCACTTTATAACTCATTTCAGCATTTAAACAAAGGCTAGCGTGTGAATGCCTGAATCCATGAAAGCTCAACAACGGCAGTTCAGCATTTTTGATTATATTATTCAGCTTGTAGATAAGGTTGTGATAATCCATCACTCCACCTTCTATTTTTGGAAATACTAGGTTTTGTTGTGGATTTCCTAACTTCATAAAGTGTTTCTTTTGAAAGAAGTACCAGCTTTTTAATACATAAATTGCCTTATCGTCAATGCTAATAATTCGATTGCTTTTATTGCTTTTTGGTGTATCTTGAATTTGAAATCGTCTAACTGTGGTTTTGCTGACAGATACAGTCTGGTTTTGAAAGTTAATATCAGACCATGATAAGGCCATAGCTTCGCCAATACGCAAACCAGAAGCCACAAGCAAGCGTAGAAGAGCTTTAAAGTATTCATTTGACCACTGGCCACTCTTTAGAGATTCAAGGTAATTAAAGAGTTTTGCTAATTCCGATTTTTTGTAGAACTTTATCTCTTTTTTTGCTTGTTCCACCTTTACTTGGGGTACGATCACTGACTGACAAGGATTGTTCTCAATGATTCCAAGTGAAAGTGCATGTTGAAATATGCGATTGATGATATTGAACTGCAGCTTGTATCGTTTAGCTTGTCCAGTAGTACGCTTTTGTCTCCCATTAAGAGGAGCAGCGGCGCTTTTTCCCCATTTGATAACTTGCTGCTGTATTTGTGCTGTGGTAATCTTGCTGATTCTCTTATTACCAAAAGCTGGCAAAGTATAATTATCGAGATTTGATCTCATTTGGTCAATAGAACCTATTTTACGTTGCAGCTTATAAAGTTCAAAAAAGCTCTCAGCAACCTCTTCAAAAGTTTTTAAGACTTTAATTTTTTTAGTACAACCATTTTTTATGAACTCATTTTGAAGACGTGAAAGTTTAACTTTTATGTCTTTTTTTGTACGCCCAGTAATGGAAGTTCGAACTTGCTTACCTGTCAGCACATCAGTACCGATATAAGCGCCACGGAGAATATAGCGTACTTCTCCGCTTTTTGTTTTGTATTCTTTTATATTTAGTTTGTTCATGTTGATTTGTCTTTCTAGCACCGCCCAGTACGCAAAAGTCAAAACATGAATGTTGATTTTAAAAGTGTAGGAAGTTAAAGTTCATTTTCATTAGAATCTTTACGACGATAATCTTGCCACCTTTTTTTTAATTCGGCTTTAGTGATGCCATCTTCGAGGGCAAAGTAATTTTCAGGGTTCTGTATTTGTTTTTCTAGTAATTGCTTCTTTAATTGAAAAACTTTTTTTCTGTGTTTCCAAATGAGTAGTTGATCTATTTGTGCATTGGCTAGTTTAAATTCATCAGAATAAAAATAATCAGCTTTTTCTTTATCATCAAAATCAATCGTGGGAGAGCTATATAAATAACTATCAATTGTAGAAATCATTTTGTCTAATTCAGGAAGAAGTTTTTTAGCCATTTCTGTGCGTAGAGCAAGAGTATTGTAGGTAGTGGATACAGGGTTTCCCTTATAATCTTTAATTATTTCCGCTGGAACTTCAACGCCGTAATTTTCCTTGGCAGATGTTTGTATTTCATTAATTTCGTCTTGATATGTTCTAAAATCACTAGTTCCCATAATATAGCTAGTCGTAACGTCAAAGTAATCAGCTAAATCTTGCCAAACTTTGAAATCACGAGGAGAACGTTTTCCAGTTTCATAATTAGTCAGCATACCTTGAGAAATTCCTATTGCTTTTGCTACGGTGCTTTGAGTAACACCTTTTTCAATTCGTAGCTCTTTAATACGATTTAAAGCTTTATATACTTCGTTTGCCATATTTTTACCTCTTTATCATTATACAACATTTTGGTAGTTATTTAAAATAAAAATTTCAATTTTGAAGTATATCACTTGACACTTCGAAAATGAAGTATTATACTATTGTCTAGATACTTCAATTTTGAAGTATCTAGAAAGAAGGTGAAGTAAAATAATGTATTTAACATCAGA
Organism: Streptomyces sp. NPDC002055; assembly: GCF_040296705.1. Classification (NCBI taxonomy): domain Bacteria; kingdom Bacillati; phylum Actinomycetota; class Actinomycetes; order Kitasatosporales; family Streptomycetaceae; genus Streptomyces; species Streptomyces sp. NPDC002055. The sequence continues at coordinate 711 of NZ_JBEOXS010000137.1, read as the reverse complement.
AATTAAAACTGCTCTACGCAAAAAACGAGGAGTGCTAGATTTAACAAAAGGTGAAGCTGCCAATCAGCTTGGTATTAATCGTCTTACTTATGGACGTCTTGAAAGCCCAACACGTAATGAGAAAGTACGTCAGAGTACATACGAACGCATTACCGAGTGGCTCGCTAAGGACTATTAAAAAAACGCACCGCCCAGTACGTTGAAATTGAGAACAATGAAGTCAGTCGTTGAGATACGATATTGCGTATTAAACGCTAGAAAGAAATTTAATAATGAAAGACTTAGCATTTTTAACCAGTCCTGACATGAGTAAAGCGGAAGTTGTGACTAACCATATCGTTATTGCTGAATATGCAGGAATCGAAAGGACATCGTTACGTTTACTCATCAATAAACATAAAAAAGATTTTGAGCAATTCGGTAAGTTGATATTTGAAATATCGACCTTGCCAGATAGTCGAGGTCAAAAAGTAAAAATCTATCAACTTAATAGAAATCAAGCCATGTTGATGATTACTTATCTGGATAATACAGAAGTAGTTAGAAATTTTAAAATCGCTCTTGTAAAACGATTTGATGAAATGGAGAAGGAACTCTATGCAAGAAAAATTGCAAGAGCAGTTGAAAAGCCGAAAGGAATTACTCTTCATCAAGCTATTTCTGAGTGGAATCATTACTCACGACATGGTAATACATGGCATACGATTATTA
>NZ_JBEOXS010000136.1:0-2784 GCF_040296705.1 Streptomyces sp. NPDC002055 | reverse complement strand
TGCTAATAAACATGGATTTTGGCAATCAATGTTTATTAGCATTAGTACTTGGATTATCAATGATTCCTTGATTCTTTTTCTTTTCAGCATTGATTTTAACTATTGCTAAATCACTAGATAGTTGCAAGATAATAGAAAATAAGTCTGAATTTCTTAATGCTGCACGAGCTGAAACCCATTCATTATTATCACCAAGCAAACTTTCCATTATTTGAGCATCATTTCCATCTGGAAAATAGCTATGAACACTACCAACTTCTGGCGGATCATTTGTTTGGTTGATAAAGTTTAATATTGGCAAAATCAATCACCTCCCTTCGTAATTTTGGAACTAATAAACCAAGAACCAATTCCAAAAATAATAAATGTTACTGTTAATGTAATTCCACCAGCAAATAAGTTCATTAGAAAAACTGTAATATTTAACGTAATAGCTGCTAAAGAGAAGCATAGAACATCAAAAACATCCCATATTTTTTTTAAAAACGCTTTAAAAATCTTCATCGAATCCCCAATCATCATCCATTTCATCATCAAGGTCTAACAAGCCAGATTCTTGACTAGTAACCCATTCTTTTACTTGTTCTGGTGTCATATGCTCAACTTGCCAACTCTTATCATTTGCCATACCATAATCCTCAAAGTGATACATCCCTTGAAATAAAGCATCAATAATCGCATCAACAACGTCAATTTTTAAAGTTGCTTTTCGTTTATCTACCTGTATTCCTATTGAATCTTCACGTAAAACCGCATTTAATAGCGATTTTTCCATGATTTTATCATCTAGCCTACTAATAGATCCCTCTACAAATAGTTTTTGTAAAAATTTTGTAGGATCTTTCAACTCACTCGTTCTTTGACGGATAGGTTGTAAATTATAGCCCGTATTATTCATGAGCATTTGAATTACTTTAGTGATACCCATTGCATCGTAACCAAAAAAGATAACATCCAATGCGTTATCTTCAATATAGTTTACAATCCATTCATAGACCTCATCATCATTGATTAGCCCTTGTTGGTGGCTTGTGACTGTACAAAAACCATATTTTTCTAGTTCTCTATAATTAATACCATCTTGTTTTTCTTTAGCATCAATTGAACCTGCTCTTTGGAATGGAACAAACGAATGCTGTTCAACATGCCACTTAGGCTTTCCTTCATCATCTAAATAAGGAAAAACGAAAGCAATCGCTGTATTATCTGACATCATTGAATAGTCAATACCTATATAACAGCGTTGCCCATGAATGCTAAATTCAGGAATAATAGCTTTTTCAACATCAGCAAGATTTAAGTAACTATCAACATCTTGCTGAAGCCACATATTAAGGTTTTTAGTTTGAAAATCATGTAGTGTCCCTTGTAACAAGTCACTGTTTCGTTTGTCAATCAATCCTTTTAATAAAATATCTTTTTTATCTTCCAATTCAAGAAGAGGGTTTGATTTTACCCAAGTTTCTGGCTCGAATGTTTCTGATAAATCATCTTGCGCCCATACCAAACACAAAGAAGTATCTGCTTCTCTATCCCAATCTTTCTCCATAGCTTCTTGAAGTGTTTTTTGGTCCTTCCTAAAAGGAACGCTAGGGTCTGGATAGGAAGTTGAAATTTGTACAAACTGATGATTTTTAACCAAAACTTGTCCAGAAACAATTTTAGAAATTTTTTCTCTATTAGTTACCTCTCCGATTTCATCAAAAATAGCAGTTGTAAAGTGAAAGCTATCATATTGACCAGCTTCATGAGAAATAGCACGAATTTTATTATTCATTTTCTTCATGACAACTTCATCATTCAGAATAGAACGATCAGTCAAACCTGTTTCAGCAGCAATTGTTTTAAATGGTTCAATTTTTATAACTGTCTTAAGCATCGTCTTAACATATCCAAACAATTTGCTTGTCTGTTTAAAGTTTATCGAGGAAACTAAAAAGTCCTGATTTGATAAACCAAGACTTTCAAATAAAAATGAATAAACCATCAAAATTGCTAGAATATAAGTTTTACCTTGCCCACGAGATACTGATATTATAGCGACAGTAAACCTTTTTCCACCTTCGCTATTCCTCCAGCCTATCAGCATACACATAATGAATTTTTGCCAAGGCATTAGCTCAGTTGGTTCGCCTGTATCAACATTCGGGACAACTGAAGCAACTTTTAGTAAATTTTTTATTTCCTTTTTAGAGTATCTATAAGGAAAATCTTCACGTCCAATTCTTTGAAGGTCTCTTAAATGCCTAAATGCTGCTAATTTTGTTAGATACCCAGATTTTGTTATACCGTCTAATACTGCGAATGCATATCTTGTGCCAGGGTCTCTATATTTAGCACGTATTTCTGAAAAATCAATACTATGATAAGCTCCTAAGACGTCGTGGTCCTGCGTTAAATCAACTTTAAATTCAATGATAAGATTATTCATTGTTTTTGTAGGAGCTAACTCAGTAATCATCATCACCTCCATCAAAGAACGCCTTCATCTTATCTTTAGTGCTTTTTTCATTCGTATCTTGCATGTTAAGCTCTATCAATTCAGAACGTGATTTTGGCGATAAACCTAACTCAGAACCAATCTTTGTAAGATTTTTTATTGCATCCGAGTAAATTTGAGTCATTGGATTACGTTTAAAACCTTGAAATTGTCTGTCAATAATTTCACCAGTCATATCTTGAACTGGTTTATAAATTTCTTGAACCTCACCATGTTTTTTAAGATGTTCGTATGAATTTCTATAAATTTCATACTGAGTACAATACATTTCAACTAAAAACGAA
>NZ_JBEOXS010000135.1:0-2789 GCF_040296705.1 Streptomyces sp. NPDC002055 | reverse complement strand
ACCCGCACCACGACGGCGCGGCACCCGACCGACCAGCCCCCACCCCCTCCGAGGAGGACCCGCCGGAGGCAGCCTTTCCGCCCCCGCCGGCACCCTCACTCGGAGAAATTCCTTTGCTGCATCTCCCCGAAGAAGCGATAGGCAAGGCGAGACCATTCCTTGTTGAACGCATCAACAAACTCGATCGACCGCGCACCAGCGCGACTGTGGGCGGCCCCCCAGGACAGGAATAGAATATCCAGCGAATCTTTTACGGATTCCAGCATCACCGCAAGGTCGGCTTGCGGGAGAGATTCAAGATCCTCCGGTATTGAAAACAGCTCACCTATAACCGGGTGTGCCGTATTTAGACGGATCATCGTGCGACCCGCTAGGGAACTCACAGTAAAGAGTTCACCGTCGACTTCGGAGTCCAGGCCATTCAGGACAACCGTTCCTTGCCCCTCTTCGCCCCGCAGGCTGGCAAGATGCCTTTCCTTTCGAGCGTCGCGGGACCTCTCCACCAAGGGTGGTGCAACCGGAGACCCTGAATTACCTCTTGAAACCATTTGAGGAGACGCGGGATTACTAGCAGCTTCCCACATCCCATGGAATCGCAGCACGAGCGCCTGCTCGTCGGGCTGGGTGACCGACCACCGCCCCAGAACACGAACGACTACTTCCAGCTTGCTCCAGCGTGGAAACGAAGCGCCTTTGAGAATACTGTTGACCGTCTCATGAGAGATCACATCCGACAGGTCTGATTCTCTGACGGCCTGGCTGATTCGCCGAGCCCCCGGCTGTCCGGCTTGTCGGTACAGGTCATGGAGCGATTCCAAAAGTTCCCGGTGTGCCCCAGGTTTCACGGTTGCTCGGCTCGGCATAGGTACGGCCACCCAAACCCCCCGTCAGATTGTGTCAGGCAGCATGCTGCCTGGACTTCGGTCGAGGCGTCAACTTTCGTAAGGTCACCCCCCATCGCCATGTCTAACATCGTCAGCTTTTGCCACTTTGATACAGCTTCCGTACCAGCAATGTCGCCGCGGCGGCAGGGTGGAGGTATCGAAGACGGCAGCGGGAGTAAACCGTGACATGGGATCAAGTGACCCTTTTCATTCTGAGCCTCTATGGACTCTTGGGGCTTTCTTTGAGTCTGATCAGTGAATTCCTGCGTCAACTCCTTAAGGTCATCAGAGCGTGGCAAAGGTTGCGATCAACGATTCACGAACTTCCCGATATCGAAAGCACTGGATCGGAGCCGCCGACGCCCTCAGAAACTGACAGCACCGTCGAATCGCAATGGAGCCCGGAGGGGGGTGGCGGCCAACCTCGCCATGATGAATGACTGAAATTCTACGAGGCGGATTTCCCATCACCACAATGCAGGCTGATTGACGGGACCCCATTGCACGGACCGAATGGTCGCGGTCAATGCATTGTCGCTGAGGTTAAATGCCGGGAAAGGGACCACATTTCCGGGGCAGCACCCGCCCTCGTCTTCCCATCGGTCGACGGCCTCGCGCTCGGCGCGGGCCCGCTGTTCGGTGAGGGTGACCGGCTTCCGGTACAGGTTGCGGGCGCTGGAATCGAGCGGCGGGAGCACGCGGGCTGCGGCCTTCTGGTCGTCGCGGCGCTTGTAGCGTCGCCGGACCCGGGCGAACCGTGCCTCGTAGGCGGCCTGGTCGCTGTCGTGGAGTCCGGCCGGGTGGAGCCGGACCAGTTCAAGGGCGACCTGACCCATCTGGCTGGGGGTCAGTACGCGGGTGCCGTCGTCCTGGCGGACGGCGACGAGGAACCGTGCGGCGAACAGGGCTTCGGTCCGGTCGCGACTGATCCGCCGGCCACCGGACCACACACCGCGCCGGGCTGCCTGCCGGGCCCTACCGTCTCGCCAGTACAGGCGCCCGGACTCGGCGGCCTCCAGCACACGGACGTGCCCCGCCGTCCAACCGAGTTCGGCAACGTGTCCTTCGGCGAGATACCGGTTCCTCACCGCCTGGTCCCGGTTGTCCGCGTCCATGCCGGTGGCCGCGCGCTCCTCGGCCTCCCGCTCGGCCTCTTCCCGACGACGTTCGGTCTCCCGCTCGGCGTACTCGGCCGCCGTCAGCTTGCGCTCCAGCTCGGCCCGCAGGTCCTCGGCCGTCGTCTCGGCTCCGGCGGCCGACTGAGCCCGAACAGCGTGGTCGACGGCCGCACGGGCGCAGCACAAGGGAGCGCTGCTCGGCATGGCGGGGTCGTCGGCGTACTGCTCGGCGCGGTCGGCCCATTTCTCGGCTTCGACCGCTTCCTTGTGGGCCGCGTGCATGGCCGCCTCCAGGCGGGCGGCGGCGCCGGATCGGCTGCGACACATGGCGGTCATGACGTCGTCGGCTGCGGTGACGGCGAGGATCGCGGCCTGCCGGGCGACCTGGATACAGGTCTGCGGAGAGGGGTCTCCGGGGTGGGCAACCTGATGCGGGGCGGCGGGTGCGTTCTCGGGCATGGGGGTGTTCCTCGGGATCTCGGTGGTGCGGTCGGCGGTGTGCCGTACCGGCGTCGGGGAGGTGCCGCCCGTCATCGTGCGGAGCGCGATGGACCGTGCCGTCGTGCCCGCAGGGCACGCCCTTGGTCAGGCGTCCGGACGGGACGGGAGGGCCGCCCGCGGCCCGGAGGGTTCGGCCGGCTGCGAGCCGGGCCAGGCTGAGCCGTCCCGGAGGGACGCCCTTCCTACAGGGCCCGGTGACCGGCGCCGGCCGCCGACGTGGGCGGCCCCGCCCGATGGTGGGCGGAGCGTGGGGTGGGCCGCCCGATGGCCCCCCCCCCCACCCCCG
>NZ_JBEOXS010000134.1:0-3136 GCF_040296705.1 Streptomyces sp. NPDC002055 | reverse complement strand
GGCCAGGGCGTTGACGCGCCGGGTACGGACGCGCCGCGCTGCGGGCGGCCGGGCGCGGGCGCGCCGGGCTCCGGGCGGCCGGGTACGGACGCGCCGCGCTGCGGGCGGCCGGGCGCGGGCGGGTGAGGGGCGAACGGGGCCGGCCGGAGCAGGTCGCCGTAGAGGCGGGTGACGGCGGCCGTGGTGCGCCGGATGTCGTACGCGCCGCGCACCTGTTCGCGGGCCTGCTCCCCCAGCGTGCGGCGGCGTCCGGGATCGAGCAGCAGCGCGGTCAGCGCGCGGGCGAGCGCCCGGGGGTCCTCGGGCGGCACCAGACAGCCGTCGGCGTGGCCGGGGGCCAGGCTCTCCCGCGCGCCGGCCACCTCGGAGACCACCACCGGGCGGGCGCAGGCCATGGCCTCCAGCGGGGCGAGCGCCATGCCCTCCCACCGGGACGGCAGGACGACGAGGTCCGCCGCCGCGTACCAGGGAGCGGTGTCGTCGGCGGCACCGGCGAACAGCACGCCCGGGGGCGCGGCTTCGCGCAGAGCGCCGTGGTCGGGGCCGTCCCCGACGAGGGCGAGCACGGCGCCGGGCACCGCGGCCGCCACCGCGGGCCAGGCGCGCAGCAGGACGTCCTGGCCCTTCTGCCGGCACAGCCGTCCCACGCAGACCACCAGCGGTGCCCGGCGGGGCAGTTCCCGCAGGGCGGGCAGTGCGGCCCGGGCGTCCTCCCGGGCCGCCGGACCGGCGGGCCGGAAGCGGTCGGTGTCGACGCCGTTGCGGACGACCGCCCACCGGCCGGGCACCCCGGCCCGGACACCGCGCAGCCGTTCGTCCTCACTGACGCACAGCACCCGGTGCGCCCAGCGGGCGGCGTACCGCTCCCAGCCCAGGGCCAGTTCGGCGGTGCGCCCGCCGACGGCCTCGAAGGACCAGGCGTGCGGCTGGTAGACGGTGGGGATCCGGCCGCGGACGGCGAGCCGGGCGGCGAGCCCGGCCTTGGCGCTGTGCGCGTGCACGAGACCCGGCCGGGCGCGCCGGATCAGCCGGGCCAGCCGCAGCGTCTCCAGCGGAAGGCGCCGCCCCGGTTCACGGCCGGCGGGCCAGCTCAGCACCTCCGCGCCGGCGTCCGCCGCGGCGTCGCTCAGCCCGCCCCCGGGAGGGCAGGCGACCACAACGCGCAGGCCCGACCGGGCCTGGCTGCGCACCAGGTCGACGACGACCCGGGCGACGCCGCCGTCGACGGGCTGGGAGATGTGCAGCACCGTCGGCAGGCGTCCTTCACGCTTGTGTTGCGGCACGCGTCGCTCCCGTACACGGACCGGATGGAACCAGGCCCAGCGGCGCAACGGCGCCGCCGGGGTGCTGCGTGGCGGCGGCGTCAGCGGCTGGCGTCGGCCTGCAGGAACAGGGCTCCGACGTGGTAGCCCTCCTCCTCGGTGCCGAAGCCGACCGTGAGCTCCTCGGCCCCGTTTCCGAGGACCGGCCGCAGGTCGTAGACGTCGGAGTCGTAGCCGAGGGTGTTGCGGTAGGAGGGCTGGCGCCCGGAGACCGGCCGGCCGGCGTCGGCGATCGTCGAGTTCATCGCGTCGTCGGCCGGGTTGGCGTCGTCGTGCAGCGCGACCGCCGGGGCCCGGTCGGCCCGCACGCTGAGCGCGTTGCGGCCGGAGCCCCGGTCCCCGTCGTAGGCGACGACGCCGAGACGGCCCGAGCCCTTGGCGGGGATGCGCAGACCGTCGAGGGTCAGGGCGTAGCTGCGCCGCTCCGCGCTCAGGCTCTCGAATCCGTCCCAGACGGCGAGTTCGCGCAGCGGCGCGGTCTGGTCGGTGTAGGCGACGACCAGGGTCCAGCCACCCCAGGTGCCCGCCGCCGAATGCCCCTTGGCGATATTGATCTGCGCCACCGTGAAGGCCCCGGGATTGGCGTCCTTCACGATTCCGGTGACATCCGCCGAGGCGGAGTAGGCGTCGAATCCACTGCCGGAGAGATGGCCGATCGTGGTGTCGGCGAGGACTTCCTTGTACTGGCCCCCGGGTTCGGCGAAGAGTACCCGCCCGTTGTCCTTGACCGGCTTCTGCTCGCCGACGCGCAGATTGCCGCCCCAATAGAGGCGGGCATAGCTCACGGTGGCGTTTTCCGGGAGTTTCAGCTCCGCCCGGCTGGAGTTGTAGGTGTTCGGGTCCTTGTCGACATCGATGTAGGTCATGCGGTAATCGCCGTTGGACCCCTTGGCACCCGCCTTCGCGTCCGCGCAGGGAACCTTCTCACCGGCGGTGGACTCGCAGGTGACGGAGGTGTTGGCGGTCCGGACGAGGCCTCCGTGCTGAACCGCCCGATAGCGCTCGGTGAACGGAATCCGGGAGGCTTCCCCGACAGCCGCCGCGGCCGTGGCGTGCGGCAGCGCCGTCGTCAGGGCGACGGACGACAACGCGCACAGCATGCTCCGGCCCGTCCTGCCCAGGGTAACCCGCATGACTGACCCTCCGACTTCAGCAAGATAATCCGACTGATCAGACCCTGGCAGATCTCCCATTCCGAAGTGCGCAGGACGCGCCCGAATACGCCGAGCGTGTGGTCCCCCATTCGGCATAACGCCGTGGCGCGCCGCAAATGCGATGTACACAACGTCGATCGAACTGCTCGTTACCTTGTCCTCTCGGTTGATGACCACTGGAAGTGAGCCATCCGGGTCATCGCTCCACAACGTTTCGTCCGAACGAGTCCGCGGGGGCGCCCCGATGGCATCGCACCGTCAGGTCTACGACTACGAGCGCTACAGCCGACTGGCCGGTCCGCTCACCGAGCCCGAGCCGGACCGCCCCTACCGGGTCCGCTACCGCAGCCTGCTGGCGCAGGAGCCCCACCGGATCCGCGCCGCGCTGCTGCTCGGGGCGGCCCCCGTCCTCTCGGCCGTGCTCCTGGTCTGGCTGCTGCAGCCGGAGCACTGGGTGCACCGGACGTACGTGTCCGGCTGGGAGACGGCGGCGGACACCACGATGCTCGTCTCCATCGGGCTGATCGAACTCTTCCGGCTGTTCACGGTGGTCTCCAACGCGCATGCCACGCTGGTGGCGCGGGATCCGGTGCCGGTGGTGCCGGAGAAGGGCACCAAGGTCGCCTTCCTCACCTCGTTCGTGCCCGGCAAGGAGCCGAT
>NZ_JBEOXS010000133.1:0-3194 GCF_040296705.1 Streptomyces sp. NPDC002055 | reverse complement strand
TTTGCTTATCATGATTGAGTTCCCGAGCGCGAACGGGAAATTTATTCCATCAAGGATTGAAGTTTGAGAATACTTAGATTCTTTTGTACAATAAAAAAACCAGTCTCTGATTCGCATATCATCAGAGACTAGGTTTTTACTTTTATTTAAGTATTACTCAAAAACATCATAAAATTTATCATTTTTTTAATTGTATGTCTTACCAATTGCAAAAATATAGAAAATACTACCTACAAATGCAATTATTAAACCCAGTAATACCATCCAAAGAATATTTTCTCCATTATGAACTGTCAAGGGTAAGCAAAAGCCTAACATGGATATTAATGGTGTATAGGTTCTTTTGTTATAAGTATTCCAATTTAATAGTAAGGAAATAAAACAAATCAAAATTCCTAGTACATAGACAAAAATTAATAAAAACGAATCTAGCTGAGCAAAATTACCATTAAGCTGAAGTAACCCTTTTGATAAAATTGAACTCATCTTATTATGATAATCAATATCATTGTTGTATTTAACCAAATCTAATTTATAAAAAGTTGAATTAAACATGATATAAATTACTGTAATAATGGTAGCAAATATTGTATAAATGAGTAGTAACCAGCGTTTCAAACTACTGAATAGTGGGTTCATGTTGCTTTCGTCCTTTCATTAATTTTTGCTGTTCTCATTGCAAAATATTATTCTTCTCAAGCTTTCTAGAAATCAAACTATTTTTAAATTTTGCAATGCAACCTAATTTGTGCAGTCCTAAACCTTGATTCAGAGATCGAAATAAAGACTTACTAAATATCGTTTTTGGGGGGATATGCAAAAATAACCAACCTATAAAGCGAATTGTCTGCAAAGCCTTACCTTATATAAAAACTCCATTTAAAAATAAAAATGGAGTTTTCAATTTTTTTGATAAAAAATAATTAGCTATCCAAAGAATTGCAAGAAGTCAAGGAAGATTGAGGCCACTCCATGTGTCAAAGGATGGTCCCCACCCACCACATTCCACTTCTATGCTTAATAATAATTAGACACTTCCCCTATAATTTTATCAAGATAGATATTTATAAATAGTATAGTCCCGTGATCGTTTGAAGAAGAACAATAATTGTTGGTAATAAAGCATTCATTAAACAATGAACTAATATACTTTCTCCTAATACTCTTCTCCGATGATAAATCAATGTTAATACTACTGACATTGGTAAGTAAACGATAAGTATTGGATTTGCTCCCGTATGCATCCAAGCAAAACTAATACTTGAAACAATAAATGCAATTTTATCATTTTTAAAGAAACGGTAAATTGTTGTTCGAAAAGCTGCTTCTTCAAAAATTGGTGCACAAATAGCAAAACTAATAAATTGAACAAAAGGAAATACAATCTGCCTTGAATAAGCTGCCTGTTCTTTAGCAATACCAGGTGTTATAAAATGAGAATTATAGTAGGTAAAGGTAAAAAAATAAATAATAAATAAAACAATTGTTGTAAACAGTAGAAATAAAATATTTTTTATTTTAAAAATAGATAGTGTATTTTTATAATAACCTAATTTATAACAAATTAAAATTCCTAAAAAAAGAGAAATTGCCATATTTCCTAAAAAAATCCAAGTAGCCGTAGCTTGTCGGTCATATCCTACTAGAGATTTTAAATATATTTCTGGATAACCAAGAATAACGTCAGGAAACCAATAAATAGCAAATAATAAAATGAATAAACTAAAATATTTTAGTTTATTCATCCAATAATTTTTAAACGAATCATCCATCATTTAACTAACCTATTTTATACGATACGAAACCATGGTTTCCCACCAGCATAAACCCATTCAAATCCACCATCAGTCATACTCATGTTTTGACCACCATTAATTGTCATAAGTTCTTCGTCTGAAACAACTTCAAAATTCAATTGATTTTTCATTTGTAAATCTCCTTATATTTTAATAATGTCAGTATACTCCGAAAAAAACATAAATGCAAGAATTTTCGCACAATTACAAATGAAGCCCTTAAATTATGAAGTCCTCCCCATTATTTTATCTAAAAAGTAATTAAAATAAGTTTTCTTTCCAATAATGGTCACCGTTTTTCCTTGCAAGCCATACCTTATATTTGGGAGGTCTTTTGCATTGATAGCGGTTGTCGCAGAAACTTTATAAGCATTTCTCTCCTTAAAGGCGGTTGGGGCGCTATCAATTTGTTTAATGATACCAGTTAATATCTCTGGTTTAGGTAACTTTTGCTGTACTGTAAATCTAACTTTTTGACCGACTTTCATTCCAGAAATTTGAGTACTTGGGATATAACTTGTCAGATTAACTTGTGTTTCTGCCTTTAATAAAGGATAGATTTCTGCGATAGGTGTTCCAATCGGAATCTTTTTCATCCCTAAAATATCTGGGAGCACATGCAGGACTCCAGTCTGTTCCGCAAAAACTTGACTGTACTGGTCATCTTGTTTTTGCAAGCTAATTTTTGTTTCTAAATCAGTAAGGGTACTATTTAGGTCTGTCATTTCTTTATTTGAAGCTGAAAGTGCCTGGGTTTTTAAAGTTAAGATTTGACTAGATTGGCTATTATCATAAGCATTACTTCCTGTTAAGCTACTTTCTTGCACATTAAAGGATTGAATTTGGCTTTTTAAGCTGTCTTTACTCGAAGCTAAACCTGATAAAAATTGACTTTTTAAAGACTCCTCTTGACTTTTAGTCGCTTGCTTAGCAGTTTCATCTGGATTTTTTTGATTTTTTAAATCGGCCTCTAAAGTCGCTTGTTGCGCTTGGTAACTGTTATATTGAGAGAGGTAGGGATTATCTTGTGAAACTCCACCACCACTCGATACCGCATTTTCGATTTCAGAGTAATTCTGAATAGCCTGTTGGAGTGTTGCCACCTGATTTTGAATAGCTTGCTTTTGACTCTCGGTACTTTTATTTTGGTCTTCTACCGCTTGATTCGATTTTTGAATGGTTGCTTCAAGACTTTTTACTTGTGATTCATAATTTTCAAAACTTTTCTCATAGCCAAAACTATCGGTAGTGGGAAACTCATTTTTTTCGTTGGTTAAACTCTTTTGAAGGAGGTCAAGCTGTGCTTTCTTAGTCATCGCACTTGCATCAACTTCTTCAATCTCACCAGAATCAGTTTTCTTAGTAATGGCAATCAAATCACGAATTTCTTTTTTGATC
>NZ_JBEOXS010000132.1:0-3450 GCF_040296705.1 Streptomyces sp. NPDC002055 | reverse complement strand
GGTGGTCTTCGACGGCCCCGGGCAGGGCGTGCACATCGGCCGGAATCCGATGGTGACCGACTTCGAGCGGGTGGTCGCTTCGGTGATGGAGCAGGCCGTGGGCTCGGCCCGTCCGGCCCGGCCGTCGGCTCGTCGGTCCGGCGCCCACGCGCCCCGCCCGCCCGGCCTGCCGGGGCCGGTTCCGCGATGACCGGCCGGGACCCGGCTCAGACCGGCCGGCCGTCGTGGGCCACCGCCGCAAGGCCGCCCTGGCCGTCGCCGGCCACCGCGGCCAGCCCGCCGAGCAGCAGGGTCGTGAAGTCGTGGGACCAGCCGGCGTCCACCGGCTCCGCGCTCACCAGCGTGCGGTGCACCACGGCTCCCGCGATCACGTCGTAGATCAGGTCCATGTTGCGGGCCGCGGCGGCCTCGCCGTCCGGGCCGGAGAGGTCGGACGGCAGTTCACCGCGCTGCTGTGCGCGGTCCCGGCCGAGGACGACCAGTTCCTTCTGCCGGTCGACGATCGCCGACCGGATGCGCTCGCGCAGCGCCGCGTCGTGCGTGGACTCGGCGACCACCGCCATCAGGGCGGTCTTGGTCTCCGGCCGTTCCAGCAGCGCGCCGAACTGCAGCACCACGCTCTCCACATCGGCCCGGAGGCTGCCCAGGTCGGGGAGTTCGAGTTCGTCGAAGAGCACGGCGACCGCGTCCACGACGAGTTCGCTCTTGTTCGCCCACCGCCGGTACAGGGTGGTCTTGGCGACCCCGGCGCGTGCCGCGACATCGCTCATGGTGAGCTTGGACCAGCCCAGTTCGACGAGCGCGGCGCGGGTCGCGTCGAGGATCGCGGCATCCGCCTCGGCGCTGCGGGGCCGGCCCGTTCGGCCCGGGCTGCGGGGGGTGGTGCGGCACATGCGGGCGACCATACCGGTTGGTAGGGGTTCTGCCGGGGAAGACTGCCGTGAGCGAGATCACCGCCCATCGGGGGAGGCGGTCTTGTGGGCACGGGGTCGGATGCAGTTACGCTACGAGTCGTAGCGAAAGAGCGACGATCACTCCGGCGCGCGGGTGGGGACCTGCCGCCGCCCACGAATCCACGATTCGGCCGTCTCCGCAGCGTCCGTCCCCGCACTCCGGCGGGTCATCGGGCGAACGCGGTGCGTGTATCGGCCACCGCACTTTTCCGATCTTTGCGCGGAAGGGGGAGGATGTACTCATGCAGCCACGGAACATGTCCATGAGCGGAGTCGTCGACCTCGCCGCGGTGAAGGCCGCCGGGGAAGCCAAGCAGAAGGCCGAGCAGGCCCGGGCCGAGTCGGCCCGCACCGGTGGCACCGGCGCCACCGCCGCCCGTCCGGTCTTCGATGTCGACGAGGCGGGCTTCGAGCAGGATGTCCTGCAGCGCTCCACCGAGGTCCCGGTCGTCATCGACTTCTGGGCCGAGTGGTGCGAGCCGTGCAAGCAGCTCTCCCCGGTGCTGGAGAAGCTGGCCGCGGAGTACGCGGGCCGATTCGTTCTGGCCAAGATCGACGTAGATTCCAACCAGGCGCTGTTCCAGCAGTTCGGCGTGCAGGGCATTCCCGCGGTCTTCGCGGTGGTCGCCGGTCAGGCGCTGCCGCTCTTCCAGGGCGCGGCCCCGGAGTCGCAGATCCGCCAGGTGCTCGACCAGTTGATCGAGGCCGCCGAGCAGCGCTTCGGCATCGTCGGTGCCCCGATCGAGCCCGGTGTGGAGGACGACGCCGAGGCCGAGGTGCCCGAGCGCCCCGCCGGTCCGCACGACAGCGCGCTCGCCGCGGCCCACGAGGCGCTGGACGCCGGTGATCTGGGCGGCGCGGTCCAGGCGTACCGGAATGTCCTCTCGGACGACCCGGCCAACACCGAGGCGAAGCTCGGACTCGCCCAGGCGGAACTGCTGGAGCGGGTGCAGGGTCTGGACCCGCAGGCGGTGCGCAAGGCGGCGGCCGAACGCCCCGACGACGTCGACGCCCAGGTGGCCGCGGCCGACCTGGACCTGGTGGGCGGTCATGTCGAGGACGCCTTCGGTCGGCTGGTGGAGACGGTGAAGCGCTCGGCCGGTGACGAACGCGAGAAGGCCCGGCTGCGGTTGCTGGAGCTCTTCGAGGTGATCGGCGGCGACGATCCGCGCGTGACCACTGCCCGTGGGGCGCTGGCTCGCGTACTCTTCTGATCGGCCGTCACCAGTGGTGACGCCGTGATCACAGCGGTCGCGTTTTACCAAAACTTGGTAATCGCGGCCGCTGTTACTTGCAGTAAGGGAACCGCGGGCCCTTGTCCGTGTATGTAGCTATTCCTCCTCCGGTATCGGGCGCACTCCCCGCGACGCTATGTGGCTGGCCGAGACCCATCGGCCATGCTTCGGTTATCTCGCCGTTACTCACAAGTAACGAGCCCCTTGTGTCGCGGCTTGTAATGGACCACGATCGGCCACGCTCGGTCCATTCCCGTCACCCGGCAACCAGCCGGTGTCATGGGGTTCCTGGGTCCCCACCGAGCGGCCGGCGGCAGATGACGCCGGCCTTGGACAGGGGGGTCTCTGCCACCGGCAGGGCCTGTCCAGCAGGTTGCGCGGGAGCGTGGCCAGTGGTTGTCGCTCGGGGGTGATCGCCGGTGATTTCGGACGCGGTTCGCGCCCGGAGGGCGGCGCTCTCCTTCCCGAGGACGTAGCACTTCTCCCATCCCAGACGGGGCCGGCCCACTGGCCCCGGCCGGAGATGTACGTCCGAGAAGGAGGAAACTCATGGAGTCCCAGGCTCGTGGCGGGACCAGATGGAAGCGGTTCGCCGTTGTCATGGTCCCGAGCGTCGCTGCCACCGCAGCGATCGGCGTGGCCCTGTCGCAGGGTGCGCTCGCGGCGTCGTTCCAGGTGTCCGGCCAGCAGTTCAAGGTGTCTGCTGAGCGGCTCGAAGGCAAAGGCTTCATCCAGTACGGGGCCTACGACGAGCAGGTCGGCGGGAAGAACCAGCCCGTCGCGGTCTCCGCGTTCAAGCACGCAGAGATCAACAAGATGTGCCAGTCCGTGGTCACCCCGGACATCCCGCTCGTCGGTACGGTCACGCTGCAGCTGAACGCCGGTGCCAAGGATCCGGTCACGGCCGAGAACCTGTACATCGACGTTGCCCAGTTGGACGCGGACGCGACCTTCCGGAACATCAACATCGGTGTCGCGGCGGGGGCCAGCACCAAGGGCCCCGGCATCAACAAGGACGACCACGCCAGCCGCGGTGGCTTCGCTCAGGAGGCCGACTCGGCGACCCTGACCGACGTCAAGCAGACCGCGTGGGCCACCAGCGCCGGAACCTTCAAGCTGAGCGGGCTCAGCATGAAGATCCACAAGGGTGTCAAGGAGTGCTACTAAGCACTCGCCGGGCGGGCGGTGGAGGGGCCGGTGCCGGTGGCAGTGGCGGTGCGTATCCGGCCGCGTATGCGCCCGCGGCCGGACGTCCACGGTGT
>NZ_JBEOXS010000131.1:0-3599 GCF_040296705.1 Streptomyces sp. NPDC002055 | reverse complement strand
GCCAAATAACCAAAAGCCGTTTTTAAATGACTGGGAACACTGTAAGTAAGTTCTGTCAAACCGCCCCCAGCAGCGATATTAATAAAATACTGTTCATCTTGTGTTTCTCTGATTACGGCATGACCGACATCAATATTTAGAATCTGATTTTTACCAATAATTTCAATCGCTTCAAGCGGTTTTCCTCTTGGAATTTTTAAAGCCCTAGCAAAGTCGTTTGTCGTTCCCGTTGGAACAATAGCTAATTGAGGACGTTTCTCAAAAGGAGAAATTCCAGCTACAACTTCATTAATAGTACCATCACCACCAGCCGCAATGATTAAATCAAAGCCAGCTTCTGTTGCTCTTGCCGCCTCTTTTTTTGCGGAATCTTGTTCTGCTGTGGTTTGATAAGCACTGGCCTCATAACCATATTGCTCTAATTTATCCAAAATATCTGCAATATATTTTTTTATAATTTCTTGACCCGATGTCGGATTGTAAATCAATCTCGCCTTCATCATTTTCTCCGAAACCTTCTCTCATCCATTCTTAAAAATAATTTACTGACAAACTCCCAAAAGAGTGACCCCACCAATTGAACCAAAGTTCAAATTTCTGTCAGTAAATTTACGCTCTCACTAAAGTCTGTCAGTAATATTCAATACAAATTAGTTTATAAATCAAGCAAATCTTGCTCTGACCAGATTTCAATTCCTAAGTCTTTAGCTTTTTGTTGCAATTCTTCCCAACGGTCAGCAAAAACTAATTTAATCATAGCTTTGTCTTTTTCGGTCAAAGGGCGACCACCAGCACTTAGAATACTGTCAAAAATAGCGTCATCATCAGAGTTTGCGACTTCCGCCAAGTCTATCGGTTCGTTGACTGGTTTAGCTTCAGCACGTCCTAGTAAATAGTCAACCGATACATGGAAGTAGTCGGCTAGTTTTTCAAGGTTGTCAGCTTTCGGTTTTTGTTTTTTTAACGTATACAAATAGTTGTCGCCAAACCCTAGGTCATTAGCTACTTTTTGTAATGTTTTCCCCTGTTTTCTAGATAGTTCTTGTACTCTTTCAAATATAGTCATGTCAGCCTTTCAAGCATAACACGAAAATTATTTTACTTTTCTAGATAAAAACACTTGACTTTTATTATCTTGTAGAGTAAAATAGTTTTCAGTTAAGTTATTCAACAAAAAAGCAAAGACTTCTTTTAACTAGCTCCCCAGCAGGTTTATAAGTTCGTTGATTGCTCTTTTAATTATGCTTATATTTTACCTTTTTAGATAATAAATGTCAAAGGAAAATATCTAAAGAAGTAAAACAAAAAAAAGAAAGAAGGTAAAAAGTGCCACTACTAACCCCAGAAATGAAAAAAGCCTTGCGACGAGTTCAGGCTGACAAGCTCATGACAAAGAAAGACCTTGCGAAAGTCTTAGGAGTAACCGAAAAGACTGCTCAAAGTCTAACACGAGATAACGAACCGCAAGAAGTGAAAAACAAGGTTTTCAATGCGGTAGTATCTGTCATTGCTGAAAACTACTAACTGCGTGTGAGTACTAGAAAGAGGACAAATGAACGAAATTACAGTAAGCCTTGATGTCATCATCAAAAATAAAAATGTGATTGTCAGTAGTCTAAGTGTCGCTAAAGCATTTGACAGACAACATAGTCATATTTTAAGAAGTATCGAAGATATTAAACGAGATTGGGATAGTTTAATTCAGTCCAAAAATGGATTGAATAGAAATATAATCCCCCTGAAAAGTCAGGGCAATAAACAAGTGATTTTTACTGACTATTTTAAGGAAAGTGAATATATCGCGGAGAATGGACGTTTAGTTAAATTCTTTGAAATGAACCGTAACGGCTTTATGTTATTGGCTAACTCATTCAACGGTAAACGTATCTTACCAATTAAACTGGCTTTCATTGAACGGTTTGATGAGTTAGAGCATATCACCCTAGAACAAGCTAAAGAAACAGAAAATCGTAAAAACTTGAATCAAGCTATTAAAGAAAGCCCACATTTCAAGCCATTTTATTACTCAAGATTTTCTGATTTCCTTTGCCAACTGATTACACACAACAAATATAAAACTGTTAAAAAATTGAGAGAAGATAAAGGCTATTATGGTAAACAATTTAGCAAAATTCCCCTGAAATCGTTGCTTGATTCAGAGGAAGATTTAAAAAGATTGCAGAAATTAGAAAATAGTATTATTGCATGGCTAGAAATTGACTACAGTTTTCGAGAAATCAAAGCATTTTTGACAAAAGAAAAAGCCCAACCGCTACCAACGAAAAAGGGCTAATTCAAAACTTAGCATGATTCACGCGCTAACGTGATTTCATGCTCTTATTTTACCATAATGAGAGGAATTTTCAACATGAACACACCAATAAACAAAGAAACTTATATCCTTGATGATTCAATCGCTTTTGAACTCATGGACTTATTAAAAGCCAAGGCACGCCATTTTATCCAGCTTAATGAGTATGTCTACCGCTTGTTTGATGGTCAATCAGTAGTGACTTTCACAACGTTGGAAAACGATATTCAAGTAGAAATGGTTAAGGGGTAGGGTATGAAATTTAAAACATTTAATTTAAGAGCTTACCATCGCAAAGACGAAACTATACTTTCATTTGTTCTCAAAGGTGGACGGATACCAACAAGCAGAATCCTTTATATTAAAAAAGGCAACCCTTTTAAGATGAAAATCACGCACGAAATTGCTGAAAAGTACCGTATTAAACAAGAAATTAAGCAAACGCGAAAGAAAACAGACAGCCCTAACGGGTTGTATCCATTAATTGAAGCCATTGAAAAAGATGTATCTCAATTGTTAAATAAACAAGATAAGGACGATTGGGAGGGATGGAAACGCGTTTTTGCTTACGAATATCTTTATGATGTAGCTTTTAACCGAGGTGTTCGTCAGGAAAGACAACGTAGAAAAACCCAGCACAAAGCATTGACGGCATTTGATATTATCAGTTCCGAAGATGTTTCAGAGCTTTCTAATGAGCTAGGAATTAGTGAAGATAAACTAACGTACGCAGTTATGGAAGTTATCTCTAAACGCAAGAATGGAGGCATGGCATGAAGTTTACTTCGAGATATACTTTAAAAGATCTACGAGAACTCAACCACTTAACATTAAAACAAGTTGCTAGAAAAGTAAAACTGAACAGGGAACGTATAGCTGAACTAGAACAAGATAGTAGTTTTATCACAATTGATGAGATGTTTCGATTTTCAAAATTTTATGGTCTTTCAATAAAATATATTTTTATAGGGGAACAAGTTGATTTTGATAGAAAACTAAACGAATATTTAGGAGGTACTCCGTGAATGACGACACCTTAACGAACCTTGTGGCGCGTGGCTTAGTTGATGAAGTCATTCATTTATTTAATAAGTATCTTGGTACACAGCTCAAAATCAGAAATGAAAAGCGGGTATTACCTTATATCTCTAAAAAGCGTGTTATGGAAGACTTAGATATATCAGACGGCACTCTTGATAATTGGGAAAAGCACGGATTGAATCGCTATAAACCAAGATACAAAACTTCACTTATTTACTATTTGATTGATGATATATGCAAGTTCATC
>NZ_JBEOXS010000130.1:0-3741 GCF_040296705.1 Streptomyces sp. NPDC002055 | reverse complement strand
GGAAAAGCACGGATTGAATCGCTATAAACCAAGATACAAAACTTCACTTATTTACTATTTGATTGATGATATATGCAAGTTCATCGTCATAGATACTTAGCAACTTGTCAGGCAAGGCAAATTTTATTAGAGGATTGAGAAAATGACAAATATTATTAGAGCTTGCCCTTATGTGGCTGGTATTGATAGCGTAGGTATGAGAAGTTTAAAAGGCTATCACACAGAGCTGACAGACAAGCAGATTGAAAAAATAGACCCATTGAACGCAAATACAGGCACAGTTGATTATAGCTTTAAAGTTCGTAAATATAAGCACGGTGTCCGATTTAAGGGTGAGAAAGAGGGCGGAGAAATCAGCTTATTTGATGAGGTAGCGAAATGATAGAACACCACCAAGGCTACACGGCTATAAAACGGTACGGACGGAATAGTTTTAGACAAGCAGGTAAACACCCGTTTAAGATGATTTACAATGCACGAGCGGTCAAATACGACCTCGTACAGCAGTTTGAAGCAAGTACAGGCATAATCTTACCCAGCGGAGTGAAAAGCAACTTATGCACGCAATCAGTGCCGATTTTAGGCAAGCAACTGGCTATCATAAAATTACAGATAAAGGAAAATAAAAAATGAAATTAAGCGAATTACAAACAATTGACCAAAATATCATTAAATTTCTTTCTGAACATAGAGGAATTGAACGAGCTGTTAAAGGCAAGATTTTAGCACAAGCGCTTGATATTGATTTTAGAACACTTCAAAGCAGAATTGAGTACCTACACAAGCAAGGTTGCGCCATTGGTTCGATTGATAACGGCTATTTTATCCCAACTAATGAAGACGAGCGCAGGGCTGGCATTATCAAGAAACAACGCACAGGCATTGCGATTAATAACGCAGTCAACGGCTACACCCTTGCGGAACTTGATTGGATTGACCAACTTTTTAAGGAGGAATGACTATTGACACCCAAAGAACAAGCCCTAAACTGTATTAATCGTGGTTTTTCTGTTATCGCTGGTTATCCTGTAGGAAAAAGCGAAAGGGCAATTATAAAGGGGAGTTCCTCAGGAAGCCTTGATGAAATCACAGTAAGCGCGTGGTTCGATGAAATACCGAACCGTAACATCATGATTAATCTTAGAAATAGCGGTTTGATTTGTATTGACTTAGACCAGCACCAAAACGGACAGAATGGACGGAATGTTTTCAGTCGCTTGTGGAATGAACACAGCGAGGGCGAAATATTAAGTACCTATGTTGAAAAGACACCCACAGGCAACGGCTTGCATGTTTTCTTTAAAGTTCCCAAAGAGCTATTCAGTCAGCCGATTGTCAATGAACTAGCGGACGGTGTGGAGATAAAGACACACTTTACACCAATCTACCCAAGCAAACGCACAGACGGCGATTATATCCCTTTGAATGATACAGAAACTAACGAGCCTTTAACTTTCGATAGTCTTTGCGATTGTCCTGACTGGTTACTTGAAATGATACAGCGACCACAAAAAAGACAGAACCCAACGCTAGGAAGTCGGACTTATGGCGCTGAAATGTGGGAGCTATTCAACCAAGGCGCACGAAAAGGGAATCGAAACAATGACACGAACCGCATTCTCCACTACTGGAGAAAAATCGGCATTGATAACAATCATTGCATGGACTTATTGCGAACCTTTAACAATCGAACCAGTCCGCCCTTACCTGATGACGAGCTGGCAACTATTTGGAAAAGTGTATTCAAGATGAAATAGAAAGGAAGTCATGACAGACCAATTAGAAAAACTTGTGGCAGAAACACCACAGGGAAACGTAAGAAGTCCAAAACCTAAAATAGAGGACTTCACAGATTATGGCGAAGACGGCAAAAAAGTCGTTAATGTCGCAGGTTATCAGGAATGCTTAAAAGACTGGCTGGAACAAGAAAAAGAAATCATCAATAGCCCTGACTATGTCAAAGCACATACTCAAACGCTTAGAGCTGTTAGAAAACTATTCTTTGAACACCGTAACTTATTTTTAAGCACACCTAAGGAAGACGGCAACGCACCCAAGTCACTAAGTCCCTTAGATACGGCTAGAATAATCTATAAGACGCTAAAAGTCATCAAATTAGACCACCAAAGCGGACTGTTAGGCGTTTACAACCCTGAACTAGGCATATATGAAACAAACGAAAACTTCTTTCATCGGCTCATTTATTGGCTAGAACCGTCATACAGTCAGGCACGGTCTAAAGAGGTCCTCTTTAAACTTGAAACTTTAGCAGAGGTTAAGCAACAAACCACAGAAGCTCATCTTATCCCAGTTGCGAACGGTATTTTCAATAAGAAAACCCAGCAATTAGAGCCGTTTAGTCCCAAGTATGTCTTTACCTCAACCATTGCGACCAAGTACAACGACAAAGCAAAAGTACCCAATATCAACGGTTGGAACGTAGACGGCTGGCTCAATGATTTAATGAGTGGAGATAAAGAACTCGTTAGCCTTTTATGGCAGATTATTTCCGCAAGTACCAACGGCAACTACTCCTATCGCAAAGGCGTTTGGCTAGTCGGTAAGGGGAACGACGGCAAAGGGACTTTTCAAAGTCTCATCATGAACTTAATCGGACGTGAGAACGTCGCAAGTGTCAAAGCTGAACAGTTTTCTGAACGTTTTTCTCTTTCCCAAGTCGTTGGGAAGACTTGCATTATTGGAGATGACAGCCAAGTCAGCTACTTAGACAATGCAGGGAATTACTTTTCTGTGGTTACTGGCGACCCAGTACCGATTGAAGCGAAAGGAAAGCAACCCACCTTAGCAGTATTTAATAAGCTGGTTATACAATCCACTAACTTTTTACCGAAGTTTAGAAATAAGTCAAATGGAACTTATAGGCGTTTGCTTATCGTGCCTTTTGAAAAGTCTTTTACCGCAGATAATGACGATTGGAAAATAAAGGATGATTATATTAAACGCAAAGACGTTTTAGAGTATGTCCTTAAAATCGCTTTATCGCTTAACTTTGAGAAGTTTGACGAACCGAAAGCCACACAAGGGCTGTTAGATGACTTTAAAATCAGCAATGACAATGTATTGGCTTTTGTAAATGATATGTTTGAGGAGTTCGTCAGTGATTTTCTACCGACCACCTTTATAAGCGCCTTATATCGTGCATGGTGTGAAGATGAGGGAGTGAAGCCCTTTACTAAGCGAGAGTTTGAGAATAAACTACCTGATTATGTCAAAGACCAATGGAAAAAGACCGTGCAAAGACCAAATAGCGCAGGCTTTAATAGAGCTGTCGATTTACATCGAGCCAATGAAATGGAATTGTTTAGACGGTTGTTTTATTGGGACGATGAGAAACATAAAAAAGTCACTAAAGGTTATTCCCGCAAGAAAAAATAAAAGTGTTACTGAAAATCGGTAACACGTTACTATTAGAAGTAACAGCTTTAACCCTATGGTTAAGCCATTTATAGGTATCTGTTACTCTGTTACCGCAAAAACACCTACTCGCTAGGAATTTATCAGAGGAAATAAAAACATGAAAAAAGCACGCTGTCCGACAAATTGAAGTGTTGACAAATGTTGTCATAAAAAATACTACAAATTACTACATAGAAAAATCGGAGAAAATAAAATGAGCCAAAATACAAAAACAATCTTATCTAACCTTTTTACACTTACAAGTGAACTTTCAGAACCCACTTCAAAATTGATTAATATTGAGGGAGCAAACGAAACGCCAGC
>NZ_JBEOXS010000129.1:0-3996 GCF_040296705.1 Streptomyces sp. NPDC002055 | reverse complement strand
GAGCTGGCCGCCGCGCACGGCATCACCCCACCCGAGGTGTCGCGGCACATCGCGGTCCTGCGGAAGGCCGGGCTGATCACCACCCGGCGTCGGGGTGTCGGGCCGTCGGCCCGGCGGAGCAACGGTCCTTCAGCGGGCTGAGGTTCCGCTGCCGGGGCCTCTCCGCCCGCCAGCAATCACCGGCCGGGGCCCTGAGGCAGCCTCACGGTGTCAGGCCGCGCCCACCGGCTCCGGGATGATGTGAGCCTGCGGCTCGGTGCGATTGTGCCGTTCGGTCCAGGCCGCCAGGGCCGTGGTGCACGCGTGGTCGATGTGCCGGACGCCGGACAGGTCGAGTTCGACCGGCCGGTCCGACGGCAGGGCTTCCAGCGCGTCGAGGATCACCGGCAGCCGCAGGAAGGTGGCATTGCCGCTGAGGGCGACCCGGATGGGGCCGGAGCCGCCGTCGTGCCTCCGGATCCGCAGGTGCGAGGTCTCCCAGGCCGACTTGGCCACCGAGAGCGCCAGGCCGATCAGCACGCCTTCGAACATGCCGGCCAGGACGATGGCGAGCGCGGTGACGATCAGGACCGCGGTCTCGGAGCGGTGCTCCCGCCACATGCTGCGGACCCGGCCCAGCGGCAGCAGCTTCCAGCCCGCGTGGACCAGGACACCGGCCAGTGCCGCGACGGGGATGACGGCGAGGACGAAGGGGAGCAGCGCCGCGAACAGCAGCAGCCACACGCCGTGCAGGACCCGGGACGCCTTGGTCCGCGCACCGGCGTGGACGTTCGCCGAGCTGCGGACGATGACCGCGGTCATCGGCAGCGCACCGAGCACCCCGCACAGGGTGTTGCCCACGCCCTGGGCCATCAGCTCCTTGTCGTAGTCCGTCCGCGGACCGTTGTGCAGCCGGTCCACCGCCGCGGCGCTGAACAGGCTCTCCGCCGAGGCGATCAGGGTGAAGGCGAGCACGGTGCCGAGCACCCCGGCC
The DNA here is from genome assembly GCF_040296705.1 of Streptomyces sp. NPDC002055. Lineage (NCBI taxonomy): Bacteria > Bacillati > Actinomycetota > Actinomycetes > Kitasatosporales > Streptomycetaceae > Streptomyces > Streptomyces sp. NPDC002055. The sequence continues at coordinate 3,023 of NZ_JBEOXS010000129.1, read as the reverse complement.
TGCGCCAACTGTCCGAAGTCGCCCGGGCTCACCGGGTGGACGGAGGCGAGCAGCCCGTGGACCTGGACCTTCTTGACGTCCGGGGCGAAGAGCAGCGAGGCACCGGTGGCCAGCACGACGGCCACCAGCGGGCCCGGTACCGCCCGCAGCGGCCGCGGCACCCGCCGCCACAGCACCATGACCGCGATCGTTCCCGCGCCGAGCGCGAGCGCGGCCAGGGCCTGCGGGGAGTGGAACAGCCCGGCCACGAGGCCCGGAAGGCCGGTGATCTTGCCCAGTCCGCTGGTGGGCGCGGTCCGGTCGGCCAGGGCGTACAGCTGGCCCGCGATGATCACCAGCCCCACGCCGGCGAGCATCCCCTCCACCACGGAGACGGACACCGCCCGGAACCAGCGCCCCATCCGCAAGGCCCCCAGCAGCACTTGGAGCAGGCCGGCGGCCACCACGATGACGGCGAGGGCCGCGACACCGTAGGTCTTGACGGCCTCGAAGACCAGCACGGTCAGCCCGGCCGCGGGGCCGCTGACCTGGAGACTGCTGCCGGGCAGCATCCCCACCACCAGGCCGCCGACGATGCCGGTGATCAGGCCCGCCTCCGCGGGCAGGCCGGAGGCCACGGCGACGCCGACACACAGCGGGAGGGCGACCAGGAAGACGACGACGGATGCGCCGAGGTCGCGTCCGAAGGCAGGAGGGAACATCAGAACCTTTCGTGGGGCGGAACAGGCGAAGCAGGAGCGGCGCCGGGGGCCGGCGGCGCGGTGGAACGGCGGCGTGGGGCGCCGCGGGTCACAGGGGCGCGAAGCCGCTCCGTCCGGCGCGGTGGGCGGTGACGCGGCCGGTGTGGACCTCGTAGCACCAGCCGTGGATCCGCAGCGGGCGGTCCGCCGCCCGTGCCGCGATGCAGGGGTACCCCCGCAGCCGCTCGATCTGGGTCAGGACGTGCTCCTGGACGGCCTCGACGATGGCGTCGTCCGGCGCGCGGCCGTCGTCCGGCCCGGGGCCCGCACCCGGCGCAGGGCCCGCGCCGCGGGGCACCGGTTCGTTCCGCAGCAGGCTCTGCAGGGCCGGTACGGAGGTCAGGTCGTCGCCGCGCAGCAGCGCCCCGACGGCCCCGCAGTGCGAATGGCCGCACACCACGATGTGCTCGACGCCGAGGACCTCGACGGCGTACTCGATCGTCGCCGCCTCACCCGAGCGCCGGGCCGGATCGTAGGGCGGAACGATGCCGCCCGCGGTGCGGAGTTCGAACAGGTCGCCGGGTCCGGCACCGGTGATGAGCGACGGAATGACCCGTGAGTCCGAGCAGGTGAGGAAGAGGGCCTGGGGTGACTGCCCGTGCGCGAGGTGGGTGAACTCCTCGGCCCGGGCTCCGAGTTTCCTGGCGTGATCCATCAGTGACTGCACGTCGGCCGGCTCCCTGGTTCTGACGGCGGGTGGGACGGGCCGCCGGTGTGCTCCGGCGACCGTGGCGATCACCGTGCCAAAGGCCACCTGAAGCCCACCTGAATCCGTCGCCCGGTGACGATGGGAGCGGTCGGCCGCCGTCCGGGCCACCTGCCCTTCCCTCGGCGGCGCCTTCCCTCCGTCGTCGTCACCCCGGGCGGGGCGGGCGCTTCGCGGCGCCCGTGGCCGCACCGCTCCCCGCCCGCTCCGCCTCCGTCGCCCTCCCCCGGCCCCGCGCCCGCCCCGGTGGGCGCGCCCGGCGGCCCGGAGGGTGGACCGAGACCGCTGGTCCGCCTCAGTCCACCCTCTGGTCGCCGTCGGGCAGATCCTCGACGGTGACCTTCGCCGACGGCTGCGCGAGCCCGTCCGCCACCGCCCGGGCCAGGCCCTCGGGGTCGGGCCCGGCCGGCAGAGGCACCTGCTCGCCCTCCGCATAGCTCTCGATCGCCCGGGTGAAGTAGCTCGGCTCCCAGGCACCGACGGCGCCCCGGACCTCCACCGCGCGTACCGCCCGCGCTCCGGTCCGGTCCTTGACCGCGGCCAGGATCCGGTCCGACCGGTACTCCCCCGGCACCTGGAACAGGCTGGCGTGCGCGCCGACCTTCGTACCGTCCGCGAGCCGAACGGTCACCGTCAGGCAGGAGGTGACGCTCGGGTAGAGGAGTGTGCCGCCCGGCCGCACCTCGCCGACCTGCCCCTCGGTGAGCCTGAGGGGGGAGGTCACGGGAGGCACCGCCGCCGGTGTCCGCTCGGAGCCGGGCCCCGGCGCGCCGACCGACGACGGCACCCCACTGTCCGGGAGGTCACGGCTGCCCGGGAGGTCACGGCTGTCCGTGATGCCGCTCGTGAACGCCATCCGGGCCGGAGCCGCGGCGGCGGACGCGGCGCCGGTAGCGAGGACGAGCAGCGCGGCAACGGGTAACACGACCGCCCCGGCCCCCACCGACCACCGCGACCGACCCGCACATTGTATTCGGGTTGTCGTCTCAGCCATCCGCTGACTTCTCATCATCACGCCGTCCCTCACTCACTCTCGTTGTGTTCGTGCTCAGGACAGGCCATTATCCGTGGGGCGAATCCACCACCCGAGGCGCCAACATCTCCGGGCACTCTCCCAGCAGGACGCCTTCCCGAACAGGGCGCTTCCCCGAGCAGGCATTCCCGAGCGGGCGCTACCGGCCGGAAACGTCGTCCGGTCCCTCCGGCGGGACGCGGTACCGGAGATCGAGTCGCACCTCCTCCGCGTCCAGGACGGCTTGGACGCGGAGGAGGACGGTGTCGTCGAGCGCCGTTCCTGACGGAGCGATTCAGACGTGTCCGCGCCTCGCCGCTCCCGCCGAGCGACACCCACGCCGACGCCGCGACACCCACGCCGACGCCGCGCCGGGCGCGGGCCGACCGAACCTCCGCTCCAGGCGGACCGGGCCCGTCCATGGCTGGGACCGGCGCCTATCACCCGGAAGGCCCGCCCCCGGCCAACGGGGCGGTTTCTAGCGGTCGTCGCAACACGTGGTCGTGTTGATTAGGCCGTGAGCAGTTTATGCAGGCGCTCGGCTGGGGTTTCCCAGCCGAGCGTT
>NZ_JBEOXS010000128.1:0-4056 GCF_040296705.1 Streptomyces sp. NPDC002055 | reverse complement strand
GGCAGAGAGCACCCGGCCGACCATGAAGGACGTCGCGGCACGCGCCGGCGTCGGACTGAAGACGGTCTCGCGTCGGCATCCGGCCGGGGCGCGCCGTGCGTTCACACGCCGTACAGGCGGGTCCTCACGCGTCGCCGCCCGCGGCGCCCGGGTCGGCCGCCGCCACGTCGAGCAGCTGGTAGCGGTCGATCGCCTGCTTCAGCACCGAGCGGTCGACCTTGCCCTCCTTGGCGAGCTCGGTGAGCACGCCGAGGACGATCGACTGGGCATCGATGTGGAAGAAGCGCCGCGCCGCACCCCGGGTGTCGGCGAAGCCGAACCCGTCCGCGCCCAGCGACTGGTAGCTGCCCGGCACCCAGCGAGCGATCTGGTCCGGAACGGCCCGCATCCAGTCGGACACGGCCACCTTCGGGCCCTCGGCGCTCTGGAGCTTCTGCGTGATGTACGGAACGCGCTGCTCCTCCTCCGGGTGCAGGAGGTTGTGCTCCTCGGTCTCGACCGCGTCGCGGCGCAGCTCGTTCCAGGAGGTCGCCGACCAGACGTCCGCCTTGACGTTCCACTCCTCGGCGAGGATCTGCTGCGCCTCGACCGCCCACGGCACCGCCACACCGGAGGCGAGGATCTGGGCCGGGATCTCGCCCTGCTCGCCCTGGCTGATCCGGTGGATGCCCTTGAGGATGCCCTCGACGTCCACGTCCCCCGGCTCGGCCGGGTGCTGGATCGGCTCGTTGTACACGGTGAGGTAGTAGAAGATGTCCTCGCCGTGCGGGTGCTCGTCGGACGAGCCGTACATCCGGCGCAGACCGTCCTGGACGATGTGCGCGATCTCGTAGCCGTAGGCCGGGTCGTACGCGACGACCGCCGGGTTGGTCGAGGCCAGCAGCTGCGAGTGGCCGTCCGCGTGCTGCAGACCCTCACCGGTCAGCGTCGTGCGGCCCGCGGTCGCGCCCAGCACGAAGCCGCGCGCCAGCTGGTCCGCCATCTGCCAGAACTGGTCACCGGTGCGCTGGAACCCGAACATCGAGTAGAAGACGTACACCGGGATCAGCGGCTCGCCGTGCGTCGCGTAGGACGATCCGGCGGCGATCAGCGAGGACGTGCAGCCCGCCTCGGAGATGCCGTCGTGCAGCATCTGGCCGGTCGGGGACTCCTTGTAGGCCAGGAGCAGCTCCCGGTCCACGGCCTCGTACTGCTGGCCCAGCGGGTTGTAGATCTTCGCCGACGGGAAGAAGGAGTCCATGCCGAAGGTCCGGTACTCGTCCGGAGCGATCAGCACGAAGCGCTTGCCGATCTCCTTGTCCCGCATGAGGTCCTTGAGCAGCCGGACGAACGCCATGGTGGTGGCGATCGACTGCTGGCCGGAGCCCTTCTTGACCGGCGCGTACGCCTTGTCGTCCGGGAGGTTCAGCGGCTTCGACCGCACGACCCGGGTCGGCACGTAGCCGCCCAGACCCTGGCGGCGGTCGTGCATGTACTGGATCTCCTCGGAGTCGCGCCCCGGGTGGTAGTACGGCGGGAGGCCGGACTCCAGCTCCTTGTCCGGGATCGGCAGGTGCAGCCGGTCGCGGAAGCCCTTGAGGTCGTCGACCGTCAGCTTCTTCATCTGGTGGGTCGCGTTGCGGCCCTCGAAGTTCGGGCCGAGCGTCCAGCCCTTGACGGTCTGCGCCAGGATCACGGTCGGCTGGCCCTTGTGGGCCTTGGCCGCCGCGTACGCCGCGTAGATCTTCTTGTGGTCGTGGCCACCGCGGCCCAGGTGCAGGATCTGGTCGTCGGTCATGCCCTCGACCATCTTGCGCAGCCGCAGGTCGTCACCGAAGAAGTGGTCGCGGATGTACGCGCCGGTCTCGGTGGCGTAGGTCTGGAACTGGCCGTCGGGGGTGGTGTTCAGCCGGTTGACCAGCACACCGTCCCGGTCCTGCGCGAGCAGCGGGTCCCAGCTGCGGTCCCAGACCAGCTTGATCACGTTCCAGCCGGCGCCGCGGAAGTACGACTCCAGCTCCTGCATGATCTTGCCGTTGCCGCGCACCGGGCCGTCGAGGCGCTGGAGGTTGCAGTTGACCACGAAGGTCAGGTTGTCCAGGCCCTCACGGGCGGCGATGGACAGCTGGCCGAGCGACTCCGGCTCGTCCATCTCGCCGTCGCCGAGGTAGGCCCACACATGGGACTTGGAGGTGTCCGCGATGCCGCGGGCCTCCAGGTAGCGGTTCATCCGCGCCTGGTAGATCGCGCCCATCGGACCGAGGCCCATGGAGACGGTCGGGAACTCCCAGAAGTCCGGCATCAGCCGCGGGTGCGGGTAGCTGGAGAGGCCGTAGGGGGCCTTCGACTTCTCCTGGCGGAAGGCGTCGAGCTGCTGCTCGTTCAGGCGGTCCAGGAGGTACGCGCGGGCGTAGATGCCCGGCGACGCGTGCCCCTGGAAGAAGATCTGGTCACCGCCGTCGCCCTCGTCCTTGCCGCGGAAGAAGTGGTTGAAGCCCACGTCGTAGAGCGACGCCGAAGAGGCGAAGGTGGCGATGTGGCCGCCGACGCCGATACCGGGACGCTGCGCGCGGGAGACCATCACCGCCGCGTTCCACCGGGTCGCGTTGAGGACCTTGCGCTCGATCTCCTCGTTGCCGGGGAAGAACGGCTCGTCCTTGGTCGCGATGGTGTTCACGTAGTCCGTGCTGCGCATCTCGGGCACGGCCACGCGCTTCTCGCGGGCACGCTCGATCAGGCGGAGCATCAGGTAGCGGGCACGTTCACGGCCCCGCTCGTCGACGGCTGCGTCGAGCGAGTCGAGCCATTCCCCGGTCTCTTCGGGATCAAAGTCCGGGACCTGGCTGGGAAGGCCGCCAATGATGATCGGGTTGCGATCGGATCCGGAAGCCACGCTGTTCCTTCGCTGTTCGGGTCATGCCCTGCGTGTGGTCAGGGCACTCTCTGCTGGTGTCGCGCCGCCTCCCATCGTGTACCTCAGGGGACGGAAACGTCATCTCTACTGGGCGGTAACGCCACTCTGTGAGATTCCGGGCCCTCCGGCAGTCGTGCTGCCATGCGGCCAAATCGCAACCTTACGCCCACGGGTCCGGTGCTCCGGCTGCGGGCGCCGGTCAACCGGAGTTGCCGATTCCGGAATCGGAGCGACCGATTCCGCACTTCCCGGTCGCCCGGAGCCCGTACACCGGTTCCCGGCCCACGGTACGCCCCTGTGAGGTGAATCACCGCGGGCCGTTCCGTCATGATGGGAGATGCGGCAAGAGTCCTCCCATAACGCCCTATGCTCCGCATAACGCCGTATGGGGGCGCCCCCATACGTTTGGGCGGGATCAGTGGCCGGGTACTTGCGCGAACCGCCCGGCCCGTGTGGACTACGCCCAATACCTCGCGTACGCGTGGGGTGACAGGCATCTTCTCGAAATATGACAGGAGGCAATCCGTGAGCGCGACCGCGGACCACGCGGAGGAGCGGACCAACCCTGCCGCCAGGCTGGGTTTCCAGCCCGGACAGGTGGTCCAGGAGCTCGGTTACGACGACGACACCGAGCAGGAGCTGCGTGAGGCCATCGAGGAACTCACCGGTACGGACCTCGTCGACGAGGACTACGACGATGTTGCCGACGCCGTTGTGCTGTGGTTCCGCGACGACGACGGCGACCTGACGGACGCGCTGGTGGACGCCACCACGATGATCGACTCCGGGTCCCCGGTCTGGCTGATGACGCCGAAGACCGGGCGCGACGGATATGTCGAGCCGAGTGACATCGGCGAGGCCGCGCAGACCGCCGGCCTGGCGCAGACCAGCAGCATCAACGCGGGCAAGGACTGGACCGGCAGCCGTCTGGTGACCCCGAAGGCCGCCCGCTCGGGGGGCAAGCGCTAGGCGCTGTCCGGCCGGGCCCGCCCCCGTCCCCGTGGTGCGGCGGCCCGGTGCCGTACGGCACCGGCCCGCCCGTGGCCCCGCCCGCTCGGCCCCGTCCGGTCGGCCCTGCCCGCTCAGCACCGTCCGCCCGGCGGTGGCGGACGACGGCACCGCTGCCCGTACCACCTCCAGCGGCTGGAACGACTTCTCCTGCC
>NZ_JBEOXS010000127.1:0-4110 GCF_040296705.1 Streptomyces sp. NPDC002055 | reverse complement strand
GGCGCCTCGATGCCCTCGGCCGTCAGCTCCGCGTCCCCGACCGCGATCTTGCTGTCCAGGACGAGATCGCAGTGGTCCCGCAGCTGGCGCGGTGCTGCCGCCGCGTCACCTCGCCGACGGCCCGGGCGGGCCGTCCCGGCCCACTCGTGCCCGGCCTTTCGTGCCCCGGCCTTCCGCGCGTCGGCCTTCCGCGTCCCGGCCCACTCGTGCCCCGGCCTTCCATGCCCTGGCCTTCCGTGCGTCGGCCCCCGCACCGCGCCCGACGTCTCCCGCGCCCGATGTCTCCCGCGCCCGGACCTCGTCCGGTATCCGTGCCACCGTTCGGAGCAACGTCACACCGGTCCGTGGTTCCGCCCCGTCCCGCCCGCGGCCTAGGGTCAAGGTCATGTTCGCCGCCTACGCCGCTCGCATCGACCGTGACCAGCCGCTCAACGGCCTCGTGCTGGGGGACCGCCCCGCGCCTCAGGCCCGCCCCGGCTGGACGACCGTCAACGTCAAGGCCGCCTCGCTCAACCACCACGACCTCTGGTCGCTGCGGGGCGTCGGTCTCGGGGAGGAGTCCCTGCCGATGATCCTCGGCTGTGACGCCGCGGGGACCGACGAACACGGGAACGAGGTGGTCATCCACTCCGTGATCGGGCAGACCGGCCACGGCGTGGGCCCGGACGAGCCGCGCTCCATCCTGACCGAGCGCTACCAGGGCACCTTCGCCGAACAGGTCACCGTCCCCGCCTGGAACGTCCTGCCCAAGCCGAAGGAGCTCTCCTTCGAGGAGGCCGCCTGTCTGCCGACGGCCTGGCTGACCGCGTACCGGATGCTGTTCACCAACGCGGCCGTCCGGCCCGGCGACTCGGTCCTGGTCCAGGGCGCGGGCGGCGGAGTGGCCACGGCCGCGATCGTGCTCGGCCGGGCCGCCGGACTCCGCGTCTACGCCACCAGCCGGGACGAGGCCAAGCGCAAGCGCGCCGTCGAACTGGGCGCGGTCGAGGCCTTCGAGCCCGGCGCGCGGCTGCCGCAGCGGGTGGACGCGGTGATCGAGACGGTGGGTGCCGCGACCTGGTCCCACTCCGTCAAGTCGCTGCGGCCGGGCGGCACGCTGGTCATCTCCGGCGCCACCTCCGGACCCAGCCCGAAGTCCGCCGAGCTCAACCGGATCTTCTTCCTGGAGCTGAAGGTCGTGGGCTCCACCATGGGCGACAAGGGCGAGCTGGAGGACCTGCTCAGCTTCTGCGCGGCGACCGGCGTACGGCCTGTCATCGACAGCGTGCTGCCGCTGGACCGGGCCCGCGAGGGCTTCGAGAAGATGGCCGGCGGGGACCTCTTCGGCAAGGTCGTCCTGACGGTGTGACACCGCGCGCCGTGGGACACCACGCGCGGCGCTGCCCGGTGTGACACCACGCGCCGCCCGGTGGGACACCCTGGGCGGCGCCCGCCGCGGGAACGCGCCGCGGACCCGGCCGGGCGGGGCGGATTCCTCCTCCTCGCCCGGTGGCCGGGTGCCCGGCGGCCGGGCCCGGAGGATCACTCCGCGGGCTGCCGGTCCTCCGGGCCGTGCAGCAGCGCCGCCAGGTGCGCCGCCGCCGCGGACAGATGGCGCCGGGCCTCCCGCAACTGGTCCTCGCTGACGCCGTGGTCGCGGGCGAGGTCGCGCACGTCGTCCCGGAAGCGGTCCAGGAGACGCTCCAGGTCACGGGCCGGGTCGGCGGACGGCGCGGCCGGATCCTCGGCCCACTCCGGGGTACGCCCGGCCGGCTCGGGCCGGATGTACGGGGGCCGGGCGGTGACCCGCTCGGCCAGTCCGCCGAGCGTCCCGACCTGGCGCGTCAGTTCCGTCATCCCCTCGCGCAGCGCGCCCTGCCAGTCCCCGGTCCGGGCGTGCGACTGCACCTGGTCCTGGACCTGACGCGCGATCCGCCGGACCTCCTCCTGCGCCTGCGCCCGCGCGTCCTTGGCCTGCTCGCGGGCCTGTTGGGCGTCCTGCTGCGCCCGGCGGCTCTCCTCCCTGGCCCGGCGGGCCTGTTCCTTCCACTCGTCCTTGGCCCGGCGCATGTCCTCCTTGGCCTGCCGCCAGGCGTCGTTGTCCTCCCAGGGAGCCCCGTGAGTCCGTCCGGACGTCCGGGCGTCGCGGGCGGCGGCGCGCATCTCCCGGCGGAGGTCGCCGGCCGACGCGCTGACGTCCTGCCGGATCTCGGCGGCGAGTTCGGCCACCGAATCGCGGATCTCCAGCTCCAGCTCGGCGAGTTCCCCCTGCCGGCCGGCGAGTTCCGCGCGCCCGGCGTCGGTGATCGAGTACACCTTGCGGCCGCCCTCGGTGGTGTGGGTGACCAGGCCCTCGGCCTCCAGCTTCGCCAGGCGGGGATAGACGGTGCCGGCGGACGGCGCGTACAGCCCCTGGAAGCGCTCCTCCAGCAGTCGGATCACCTCGTAGCCGTGGCGCGGTGCCTCGTCGAGCAGCTTGAGGAGATACAGCCGCAGCCGGCCGTGGGCGAAGACGGGGGGCATGTCAGAGCACCTTCTTGTCGGTGGGGCGGGCGGGTGCGCCCGAGCCGTCGGGGCCGGCGGGCGCGGCGCCGTCGTCGAGGTGCGGGCCGGCGCCGTCGGGCGCTCCGGCGTCCTCCGCCGCCGGCCTGCGCAGCAGGGCGATGGCGCCCGAGACGGTCGCGGCGGTGAGGGTACCGGTACCGGCGCCGAGGGTTCCGGTGATGCGCTTGGCGCCCCACTGGCCGGTGACCCGCAGATCGTCGAACGCGTTGGAGAGCGCGCCACTGGTGGTGTCGGCGGTGACCGTCGCGTCGGCGGGGTGCGGCAGCCGGATCGCCACCTCGCCGGAGACGGTCGTCAGGCGGATGTCCGGGCCCGCGCCGACGGGGGCGAGGTCCAGCGCGAGGTTGCCGCTGACCGTCTCCGCCGTCACCGCGGTGCCGGAGCCGTCGAGCACGGTGAGGTCGCCGGAGACCGACTGGAAGCGCAGGTCGCCGGTGACCGACTGGGCCTCCAGCCGGCCGCTGACCGTCTCCGCCCGGACGGGGCCGGTGAGCCCGACGAGGGTGCTGTCACCGGAGACGCTCCGCAGCTCCGTACGCCCGGAGACGCCGGAGACGAACGCCGCCGCGCCGACCACCCCCACCTCGACACCGGAACCGGCCGGAACGGTGACCGACACGACGGCGTGCCGCTTCCAGCTCCTGTGGTCGAGCCAGCTCCTGCGGTCGCGCCAGGTCCTGCGGTCCAGCCAGGCGAAGAGACCCTTCCGGGTCAGGTCGTCGTAGGTGACGGTCAGGACGCTCCCCTCCTGGGTGACGGTGAGCGGGGGCCCGTCGAGCTCCGAGACCTCCAGCCGGGCGGGCTCCCCGCTGTCCGTGCCGACGACGTTGACCGTGCCGCCCACGATGCGCACGGTGACGGCGCTGACGGGCTCGTCGAGGGCGAGCGTGCGCGGCTCGCCGATGGACCACTCGGAACGGGCTGACATCCCTGACCTCCTCCGGGCGGAACGCGACGCAACATATCGCGTCCCCTTTCAGAACACGATATATCGCGGATGTGGGAAGTCAAGGGAGCCGGTCGGGGACGCGTGCAGCCGGGACGCGTAAGTCGCGAGACGGGCACGCTGCCCGGACGGTCGCGATACAGCGCCGGGGGCCGCGCCCCTGAGCCGGTACTCGGCCCCCGTGCCAGGGCAGGGGCGGCTGGGGCGCCCGGCCCGCGGATCGACCGGCTTCCGGCCTACTCGTCGTCCTCGTCGTCCAGCCGGGCGAGCCAGGTGGCCAGCCGCTCCACCGGGACCTCGAAGTCCGGGTTCAGATCGACGAATTCGCGCAGCCGCTCGGCGACCCAGGCGAAGGAGACCTCCTCCTCGCCCCGCCGGCTCTCCAGCTCCTCGATACCGCGGTCGGTGAAGTACACAGTGCTGCTCCAGGTCGGTGAGTGCTTGCGCCCCAGATTATGCGGGCGCCGAGGGGCCCCGGCCGGGGTGGCCCCGGACGGGGGAGGGCGTGCGGGGCAGTGCTGAGCGGCCCGCCCGGCGGGGTCCCGGACTTACTGTGGTTCGCCGCCATCGACCACGAGGGCAAGGCCGGGAGCGGCAGCGTCAAGATGCCCTCGGTGGAG
>NZ_JBEOXS010000126.1:0-4602 GCF_040296705.1 Streptomyces sp. NPDC002055 | reverse complement strand
AAAATGAATACCCCGCCCCTATTTGTTTTAGGAATACCGTATACCAATAGTGGCTCCCTTTCGAAAAAAGTGATTTTTGAAAACTTTTTTTCTGAAACGAAATCGCTCAACCACAACGATTACAAGGATAATTTACCCCTAAAAGTTATGTAGTAGAAAGGAGGAAATAGGCTAAAAACTCTAAAAAAAGGCTAAAAAGGGGAAACTATTCATAGAAAACAACCAAAAAAACCCTTAACCATGCCATTTACCGATTGTACCCCCCCTATGCAAAAATTTTAAAAAATCACTTTTTTACTCAGGGAGCCACTATTGGTATACGGTATTCCTAAAAGCAATGACGGGGGGGCTATCTAAAAATTATAGAGAAAAAATGATATAATAGGGTTAGGTAACTTATTACTACTTTTCTTTATATTTGTCCGTGAAAATTCACGGGCTTTTTTGTTTTATTGAAAGTTCATTACCTTGTTTTATAATCTTTTTCACTTGCTTAATAGTTGGGTTCGTGTGGTTTCTAATAGTATGTTCGTGTAACAGATAACGACTTGCAACCTCTGATAGTGTCATGCGTTCCATGTATCTAAGTCTGATTAACTCTAGGTCATCATCACTCAATGAATCAAACAGCTCTGTCATCGCGTTGAATATAAAGCGTTGTGGTGTGAGTTGGTCTGTGCTGTCTATCCTATCCGTTAAGCGTTTCATCCCGCCCGTAAAATAAAGCCTAATATTGAATTTAACTTCATTCATCATGTCATCCCTCTTAAACAAAAAAGTACCTCCACAATTAGAGATACTTTCCTGCACTATCATACCATGCGCATTTCTGCGACTTTTGATAGTTCTATTATATCATGCTTTGGCTATAATTTCTTTAGCTTCCTTCATGAGTTTACCTATCTTTGAAGTAATCTGATAAGCGGAAAGTCCTGTCCGTTTTGTAGTCTCTGCAACACTTAATAGTTCAACGTACCTCAAACATAGTAATGCTATGCTGTCAGTATCTGCGGTATCAAATATTTCATCAAGATTATTTAATAGTTTAAGAAGTCTTGGTAAGTTACCTGCTTCAGCTTTTGTCTTTTCAATATAAGACTACCTGCTTTGAGCGCTTAAGTATAATGTTCCTCTAAGATACCACCTTACAACATCTTTAGGCCTTCCCCAATAATATCTGATTGTCATATATTTATCCGTCATGATTCCTTTATAATAACAAGAAAGCCTGATACTTATAGGCTTTCTCAGCTCGAAATTATGGATGATTAAACTCTTATCGGCGTGGAGTATAATAGCTAGGATAATTTGTAATCAGTCCCTCCTCAAGCAAATATTCCATCAATTCATGTTGAAAAGTAGAACTAATCAACCGTGCCATTCTAAAGTAATAAAAGCTTTTGGCTTCAACTAACGGATGGAGGGAATTACCAACGGACTGATCATAATTATTTTCTTTCAAATAGTTCACAATCTCAATGGCTTTATTTTGAGATTCTTCCACTTCTTTACCATAAGCCTTTAATTTTCGTTTTAAAGAATTATCAATTAATCCCTCAATCAATTGAGATTCTGTTGGACTCAAGTGTTCTTGCGAGCGAATAGCCTCAGTTTTAATGGCATAATTGGTTTCTTCATTATTCCAAAATTGATGAAGTGCGTCTTTTTGCTTGGTAAGATGTTCAGTCAGTTCATCAAGTAAAACACGAGCATCTCGTTCTTTAGCCATTTGTGCAAGGGTCGCATCAATATCAGGCTGTTGTTTATCTACTTTCATATTATCAAGTTTTGTGCTTAACTCATTGACTAAGGCTTGCGTTTTTTCAACGGATTGAACCAGAGGAATTGATTGTGCTTTTAATTCTTTTGTTTTTTCTTCAATATGACGAATGTCCATTATTATTTCTCCTGATGATTAGTTGTAGTTGTAGTTGTAGTTGCAGTATTGATATTTCCTTTTTGATCTGAGATCGCTGTAAATGAACCTGCCACAAAAGCTTCTGAGTCAGTAGCTTTAACATCGAAGCGATCGATTACACGAATTTTAGTAGTATCAGTTTCAAATGCACCAGCACCAATATTTGTTGGAAGTAATGACATGTTTTCACGGTCAAACAATGTAATAGCTTGCGACATATCTCCATAGTAAAGTGGATAAACTGTTGATCCAGTATTTGGAAGCCAGCGATCTGCAACAACAATAACTTGTTTACCTTTAATTAGATATGAATTAGGTTTTTTTGGGTCTGGTTCGAGCAAATATTTACCTTCAGCAGTTTTAACCAAAGCAAGTTTATTCAACCCTGACTGGTTAGTCAAAAGACTTGAAGTGGCGATAATCGCAGGATCAACCGCTGTATTAATCATAGTAATAACATCGTCAAATTTAGCGATTGTTGGTTTTTTAGGTGCTGCTTTCATTACTTCGATAATCGCTTGGTTACGAGTCACAACCACTTTCTTAGCAATCCAGCTTGATAACCATGCAAGAATATTTTCTGCTGTATCTTTAAGCAATGTATTCGTTGCAGTGATGATTCCCGCATAACGTTTAATCAAGTATTTGATAATTGTCAACTGAGGATTGTCAAGGTCTGGAATTTTTCCATCTTCTGCATCCATTACAGTCAACGGAGTTACATCAGTCCATTTTTCATATACACGACTACCGTTTGAAGTAGAAACACTCTCAACACGTACATATTGTTGTAGCGAGTCATATTGGCGAACCAATGTGTTAATCATAGTACGGATATCTTGCGGAATAGTAAGTCCAGCAGCACTATCACTTCCGCTAGTTTCAGTTTTAGATGAAACGGTATTCATAAACGCCATAGGGTTACGAACCATATTCACGAAGTCTTTAACAAATTTGTCTTTGAGTTCATTTTCGCTTTTGTTCAATGGACCTTTTTCTTCTTCACGCATATTAACTACTTGCTCAGCTTGAGCTTCAACAAGTTGTTCTCTCAATACGTCGCGGCGAACTTTTTCATTATCACGTTTATTTTTTAATTCTGACATAGCCTCTGCTGAAAAATTATCATCATTAAGAGCCATGTTGATTTGGTCATTAAAGTCTGTGACTTTATCTCCTGAAGCAATCCATGCTTCGTTCAATTGATTTACTGTTAATTTAACTCCCATTTGAGTCTCCTTTATTTTTCTAATAAAATAGCCAACTTACGAGAACGTAAATCGGCTTGTTTGTTTTCTATAATTGGTTCTTCTTTCGGAGGGTTATTCCGATTTTTGAAATTCATGAAATTCATAAATTCATTAAGTTTATCAGCAGTTGGAATATTTCCGATTGAGTTAGAAAATACTGGTTTATTAGCATCTACAAACATAATATTGTCTGCAAATCCTTTATCCACTGCATCTTGAGCTGTCATCCATGTTTCGTTAGACATCAACTGCAACAAATCAGATTGTTTCATACCAGTTTTTAATTCATAAGCTGCAGCAATAGATTGGTCAACACCATTTAAAACTTTAGCTTCTTGCTCAAAGTCGTCAGCATTTCCTTGGCTACCACTCATAGCCTTATGAATCATCAATTGGGCTGTAGGAGAAATATTTACTATATCTCCAGCCATTGCAATTACTGAAGCTGCAGATGCTGCTAAACCAAGAATATTTACTGTAACATTTTGACTTGCACTTTTAAGTGCAGTATAAATGTGAGAAGCAGCAAAAACATCTCCACCATTTGAAGCGATATTTACCGTGATATCCTCGTCATCAGCATTTGCAAGTGCTGTTTTTACTTTTGAAGGACTAGTATAGTCAAGACCAAACCAGTCATACATCATTCCGTAGCTATTATCAACTACATCACCTTCAATGTCGATTACTGTCATCATTTACCTCCTTTCTAAGAATAATCACCATGACCACCTCCTTCCCTATGGTACTGGCTCATTACTTTGGCCAGTTGTCTTTTTATTTGTATTTTCAGGAGCTGGTAGGTCTTTAGGAATATATCCTGCTTCTTGCAAGACAAATGTAGCTTGATTTTCAGCCAATGCACCCCATCTTGTAGCAGTACTAATAGTAGATAAGTAATTATCACCAAGAGGGTCAATAGCTGGTCTCATGTTAACGCTTATGTGGTCGCTTAACTTATACTCCAATTCACTTATAGCAGGTCTTAAATAGCGATTTAATGCACTTGCATACATTCCACTTATTTGTTGAATTGAGGATTGTTGGTCACCTTGTCCACCAATATAGCTGTCAGGAAGCCCATATACTTTGGCATATTGCTTAGAAGTCCAATCTGTTTGTGATAATAATTGAGCTACATTTGATTTAATTTCTAGTGCAGTAAATTCTTCAAGGTCATCTAATACTACAGGACCACCACTTCTTGAACGTTTCATAAACGAACGAGAACGAGATGCTTTATCGTTATCACTAAGAAGCCCACCACCTTTAACAGTAAGTACACCAGGAACATTTAATGAACTATTCAATGAACTAATTGTTAATCTATCAGAGGCTCTTTGGATTTTTGATTCACGCCTCAAAGAGTAAAGTGGACTAATTCCAGTTTTACCACCATCAATTGATAGTAGTTTCATATGAATCAAATCGCTC
>NZ_JBEOXS010000125.1:0-4617 GCF_040296705.1 Streptomyces sp. NPDC002055 | reverse complement strand
TTTCATTTCTGGTGTTAATAGTGGCATTTTTACCTTCTTTCTTCTTTATTTCAACTATAAGTAATTAAATTCTTGTGTTTTTTGTACTTATAGTGTAAAATATAAGTATAATTAAAAGAGCAATAAGCGAACTTATAAACCTGCTGGGGAGCTAGTTAAAAGGCGTCTTTGCTTTTTTTTGAATAACTTAACTAAAAACTATTTTACACTATAAGTAATTATAAGTCAATTATTTTATACTATTAGTATTAAATGTTTTTTCGTTAATCTTCGAAAGGCTTGATATGACAATATTTGAACGTGTGAAAGAGTTATCTGAAAAACAAGGTAAATCTTTGCAAAGAGTTTCGGAAGATTTGGGATTTAGCTCAAATTACTTTTATAGAATGAAAAAACAACAACCGACTGCTGAAAAGCTAAAGTTAATCGCCGACTATTTCAACGTATCTGTGGACTATCTACTGGGGCGTGCTGAAGCTAAATCAGTCAATGAGCCGATAGACTTGGCGGAAGTCGCAAACTCTGACGATGACGCCGTGTGGTCTCGCTTGTTATCGTCTGGCGGTCGTCCTTTGACAGAAAAGGATAAAATGGCTATCAAATTGCTGTTCTCTGATAAGTGGGACGAGATTACACAAAAAGCCAAAGACTTAGACAATAAGGACTAAGGCGGTGGACTATGGACAAACAGGAATTAAATAGTCTACTAATATGTGAAATAGAAAAATTAGGAGTTGTTTATCGGTTGGGGGACTTAGATAATCAAAAAGCCTTTATTTCTTTAGAACTTGGCTTTGGTGCTTATACTGAACTTGCTAGACCGTTTGACCATGCTCACGAGTATATGCACGCTTATTATAAAGATGATAGACGACTAGGCGAGTGCGATACACTAAGCCCTACGGAAAAAAGAGCCAACAAAGAAGCTATTTTAATGCTTTGGGATTGGTTCATACAAAATGGCGGTAACTTTGATGATATAACACAGTTCTGTAAAATAACTGGTTGCCACTATGACGCCACTAAACGACTAATAACGTCAATGTGCTGTGATATGAGTACAAAGAGTTTTAGAGACTGTGCCATTGATTACATCAGCCGTTTCGACATCATCACGCACGACACGTTAAATATATACAACTTCTTAGACTTCTACGGCTATCATCACAACGCTTATGACGAGGCTCGTGCGTTGCTGTGTGAGTTGTGTTGGTTTGAGTTGGTGGGGTAAAAAAGGAGGAAGCATGAAACTATCGGACTACTTAAAGAGTATTGATAACTTAGATGAAAAAATGCAAAAGGCTGTAATTATAGCTGAGTATGAGAAAATGTTTGGAGAACACTACAGACTACCACAAGAACAGTTTGCTGACCTTATGGAATTACCTTTGCCAAAATTAAGAAGAGTTATTCATGAAATGAAAAAAGCAATAGATTAGAACTTTAATAGTGCTAAAGTCTATATATCTGTGAACCTTAACATTTTTTAACATGCTAACAAATGCTAAGGTTCAAATCTATAAAACAAATCCTAAATTTTAGGAATGCAAAATAAAAAGCGCTTGTGCGCACGCGAAAGAGGAAAATAAAGTGGATAATATTACGAACGAATCAGATAACCTTATTCAAATTTTTAGTCATAACCCATTAGCACTTATCTCATGTATTATATTGGGTATTGGCCTTCTATTTACTTTTGCTAGTAGACAGTTTATTTTAGTTAGAGTGCTTTTAGGAAATGTAAGTTTTATTAAACAACGAATTCTTGGAGTTATTTTTGGAATAGTTGGTGCCTTATTACTTCTTTTTGCAACAGGTAACTTGAATCTTTAATAAAACAAATCACTTGCTCAGCTAATTTTATATAAATATATATCGGCAAAGAGACTTTGATTTGAGAAAAAGAGGTGTGAATATAGTACAACACTTTTTCATCTCGTGTTGTGTCTTGGAACGAAGCGGAAAGGAATGATTATAACAATGATAACAAAAAAAGAGATAAAAGATCGCTTTGAAAGAACTTCTGGAGGTATTTTAAGCGGTGTAGAAATAATTACTGATAAAAATACTGGCGTACAATATATGGTGGTTAATAAAGATTCTGACGGTTGTGGAATAACACCGTTGATAGACAAGAATGGCAAACCACTGTTAGCTAAACCAGATTCTGAATCGCATTTTGATTTATATTAGTATATAAACTCTAGATAAATTTTGGGATTATAACCTGATAAGTCAATTTCGTGCCAACATTTGCCAACAATTAGCAAGTGTACTTTCAGGTACGGTTGTTCAGTATGATACTGACAGTATGTAAATTTTGTATGTTGCTAGAATTTGCTGTGTATTTGTAACTACGGAGCTATAACATTTTTGTTTTGAATGGGTACACCTCAAAGTTACCCCTGACCGACGTGATGTCGGTATAGACTTTGTCTAGTGTTGATAACCTCCACAATTTTGAGGGCGTTAAAATCTTTACACCCTTAACAGTATTTTAGTGGTATAGCTTTCTGCCACAAGTGGCAAAAACGAAAATTTCGTTGTTGTTATTAAGGGGTCGTGATTCGCGACTTGCTAGGGAGGAACGAATCGGAACCCCCTTTTTTAGGGTCTCCAAAATCTCACTATATTATACAGAAAGAAGTTATATTATTTTATGGAAGTAAAATATAAAAACAAATCAGTCGAAGTATGGGAAATTAGTAAAACAAATGAACAACCTGATTGGGTTAAGCAAGCGTTTAAAGAGAATTATCTTTCTTGGTATGATGATAGATTAAAAATCCTTTTAACTGGTATAAATCCAACAGCTAAAAGAAATATTAAATTGGGAATAATGAACGGTATTTTGAGCGTTGGACAAGGCTTTGGTGGAACTTATGCAATGGGAAATATAGGCGATTTTTTAGATATAACAAACGGTAGGGTAATTTCTAAAAAATATTTTATTAAACACTACTACATTAAAATAGATGATGAGTAAAGTTTATTGGTTTCACTTTTTTCGGAAACCAATAATAGGATATGAACATTTTTGTACAAATCTCTATAGGTTCACTCTAAACGCATAACAGCCAATTTTGCCGACGTTAGCAATAATGAACAAGTAAATATTTCTTACTAGTTGGATCTAATTCGGAAAATAAAATAAGCATATTTTCACGCGAAAAAAATGGCTTAATAAAGCTGTTTATCAGATATTTTCTATCAAATCACTCGTATTTTCTAGCGTAAATGGTTTAATTTGGAAAATAAAAAAAGCGCCCTAGTTTGAAATAGGACGCTCAGTGCAAAACTTTAGAAAAAGTTTATGTTTGGAATAAATAGATTATACAACATATTCTATAATTTGTACATTAAAAAGCCACTCCAAAGAGTAACTTTATACTTGAAAGTAATGACATCTCAAAATCATTATACTTTCATCTTACACTTTTTCGTATTCGGTTTCAAATTAAGAAATAGAGACATGGTTGTTACAAGTTTTATATGCAACTACCTGAGATCGCATTTTACGACTTTAGCCAATCGGTCGAAAATTCCGCCGATTAAATTGTTATGGGTTTGAGCCATAACAAAATGATAAAATCTAAGGTCGGTTTGACCGACTTTACTACAGACTATGGACTTACTCAAAAACGGGTGGCTCTGACCCACTTGTTTTTAATATCAATGGTTTCAGAGGACAGCGCACTTTTGCGCTCTCCTAAATCTGAGGAGTCCACACTTTTGTGTTCTCGACTTTCGGAAAAAAGAGAAAGTTCATATCTGTGAAAATGAAAGGTATGAATATATTTTTTAATTCATATCATCCGTGAAGGAGTATTTCAAACTCCCCAATATAATCAAAGTGGTTTATATCCACTATAAACTTAGAAAGAATTTACACCATGAAAAAAGATGACGTTATCAAACTATCAGACGGACAAATAGCCACAATTGTTACTGGCGACGAATCTACAACTTTGCAAAATTGTTATATTGTTCGGCTCGAAAATGAAGATATAAGAGTGGTTGATAGAAAAACTCTAACGCTTGCGGAATCATTGAAATAATAGTCGTTTATAACAAATTCCCCCTTTTTCCACCAATTCCATAAGTAAATTATTGAATCTTTTTTACTTAACCCCAATACGTGCAAACCTGAACCACGTTAAAAGCTGATAGGAGGTATTTATGGCAGACAATGATAAAACATCTCAAATAAAATTAGATTTTTTAAATACACTTTATAATCTTATCCTTAGTGAGGATATAAAAGAAGAAGAACGTAGAGTGCTGACTAAAGCAAAGAATCTAGTAGAAAAAGGAGAGTATATTCCCAATGTCATCAGACGTATGCAGACAAATTTTACGTTGGATGCCATAAATAGTAACTTATCTCCAAGTGTGAGTGAGTTTTATAGTACATTGCCTAAAATACTTGCAGAGATTCTACCAGCATTTCCAGGTACTGGCTCTAGTTTAGGGATTCCTCTCTAATTATCTTGTTACCCTTGATACCTTACTGTTACTCTTCTTTTAGAGAAAGGTAACAGTATAAACCCTTGATATAACTACCTTTATAATACTTTGTTACTCTTGTTACCGTAAATAATACTATATCAGTTGAGA
>NZ_JBEOXS010000124.1:0-5060 GCF_040296705.1 Streptomyces sp. NPDC002055 | reverse complement strand
GTGCAGGCCAGGAGGCCGGCGCTGCCCGCCGCCACCGTGATGTCCGGGATCATCCGACGGGTCGACAGACTCCAGGCGCGCAACGGCTGGGACGCCCGGCCGGGGCTGCTGCTACGCGGCGACCGGTTCGCGCGCGGCGACGCGGCACCGGGTGAGCACGGTCTGTGCGGTCTCGCCGTAGATGGAGTGGTCCTTGACCGTGCCGGTCAGCTCGACCTCGTCGCCCTGGTCGGGGACGTCGGCGGCGGAGCTGAACCAGACGAACACGTTGCCGTCGCCGTCCTGGAACTTCACCAGTCGGCGGCGCTGGGTGTGGTAGCCGTACGTCCGGCCCTCCAGCTCGATCACGGTGGTGACGGTGGCGGTGGTGGTGATGCGCTCACCCACCGTGCCCTGCGGCTTGCTGTTCTGGGCGGCCCGCTCGGCGGCTTCCTTCTCCTGGTCGCGGCACCACCCCGCGATGGCGGACACCAGCGTCGGCAGGTGGCGCGGGTCGACAGTCTCACCCTTCGCCAACTGGCCCACCTTGTGGCGGTAGTCAGAGAGGCTGCCGTATCCCTGGACGGCCCATGCCCGGACGGCGGCGGCGGTGGTCGGCGCGTCGGGGTCGGCGTCGATGGCGGCCCGCCAGTCCATCGGGGCCTTGCGGTCGAAGAAGTACGCTTCGACGCCGTCGGCGGTCGGCGGGGTGTTCTTCCACTGCTCGGACCGGCTGTAGAACCTGCCCTCCGTCTTCACAATGGCGGCGGTCACCCGCAGGACCTCGATCACCGGGACGCGGAGATCGGCCGGGATGCCACCCTCTTCGCCGTCCCAGTCGGAGTCCTTCAGCGTGCCGAACCTCCACAGGGCCTCAAGGCCCTTGATCGGCAGACCGGTGTACGGCTCGACGCACGTGGTGCCCAGCTGCCGCATCTCGCCGTTCTCGTGGCGGGCAAGGTAGGTGGCGGTGCGGTGCCGGGCGACGGCGCACCCGTGGCAGAAGGACTCGATGGCGCGGTACTGGCGCGCGGCCTCGGCGTCCTGCTCGGGCAGACCGGGGAACAGGCTGGTGATCGTCTCGCCCTCCTCGTCGTGGTCCAGGCGGGCTATGACGGTCCAGCCGTGGTGACGGGGGATGTCACCGGAGATCGTCACGGTGACGGTGGGGCGCTGGCCGATCAGGCGGCCGTCGATGTCGTGGTAGTCGGCAAGGAACGGCTTGGAGATGTCGAGCGTGTACGCGCTGAGGTGGTGGACGGCGGCGCGGGCGTTGGTGGCCTCGACAAGCTGACGGACGCGGGACTGAGCGGTCGCGGGGATAGAAAACCGTATGGCTGCGCTGGTCATCGTGGGTGCTCCTGCTGGTGAGAGAGGAATCGCGGGCCCAGCCGGGCGGGTTGCCCTCCGCGTACGGCCGGTCTCGGGCCGGCTGGCGGCCCGTCGTGTCGGAGGGGGGTGCCCTCCCCCTCCGACACCATTAATTAAACCACGTTTTGGTGGGCCAAGCATCCCGGCCGGGGATGTCGAGTGCGGCGCGGTCGCTGTGCCGAGACACGTTAGATGTCACCTGGACACGTTTGTTGTCACCGTGTGACTGATTCCCAATCACGGTTGTCAAGAAGTCCTTGATCCGGCCTGCTCGGCAAGGGCATGAGATCCCGGGCCGCGGTAATGGACTTTCGACAGTGCCGCGGGGCGGCGGAGTTCCGTAGGGTCGCGTCCGTGAGAACAGTGATCATCGCCCGGGTGCCGGCACCGGTACTGTCCGCAGGCCTCTTCATCGGGGCGGTGGCGGCCGTTGGCACAGGTGTCGCCACTCTGTGGTGGGGCATACCCGCGGCGGTCTGCGCCTTCCTCGCGGGCTGCCAGCCGGGGCGGAACCGGAGCACGGGGGCAGCCTTGGTCGGAGTGCTCGCGGCCACCGTGGTGGCTGTGCTCCTGGTGCCGGCGTGGCTGGGCTGGGCGAGCCAGTTCGTGGGGTTGCTGCTCGTGGCGGCGATGCTGCCGTGGTTCGCGGGCCGGTTCCTGCGCCAGTACCGCGAACTGCTCCGGGCCGGATGGGAGCGGGCCGCGCGGCTGGAGCGGGAACAGCATCTGGTCGCCGAACAGGCCCGGTTGCGCGAGCGGACCCGGATCGCGCAGGACATGCATGACCTCCTCGGCCACGACCTCAGCCTCATCGCCCTGTCCGCGGGGGCACTGAAGCTGGCCCCTGGCCTGTCTGAGGACCACCGGGCCACCGCCCGGGACATCCGCGCCAGGGCGGGAGCCGCCGTCGACAGGCTCGGCGAGGTAGTCGGTGTCCTGCGCGAGCCGTCGGATATGGCTCCGGGGTCCGAGCCCGGCGCCGGGCTCACGGAACTCGAGGGCCTGGTGGACCGGGCGGCAGCAGCGGGGCTTGACGTCCGGCTGCGTGTAGAGGGCGAAGCGGCGGCCGGCGACGCGCTGCTGGTCATCGAACGGGCCGTGCAGCGCGTCGTCCAGGAGTCGCTGACGAACGTTGCCAAGCACGCGCCCAGGCACCGGGCCAACGTCGTCGTCCGGCACGCGGAAGGACGGACCGAGGTCAGTGTGACGAATGAGCCGGTGCCCAGCGCGTCTACGGCCCACCATGACCGCGCCGCCCGTACCGCACCGGAGTCCCGGGTCTCGGCACCCGGCGACGGCCACCGCTTTGGGCTCATCGGCCTGGACGAACGCGTACGACTGGCCGGTGGCACCTTCACATCGGGTCCCGAAGGCGGCGGGTTCGCCGTCCGGGCCACGCTCCCGCACAGTCCCGGGGCCGTGCCCCCGCCACGCCGCGCCAAGCCCGGCGATCGAGGTGACGTACTACCTCCTGAGCACCGCAGTGCCCGTCGCCGACTGGGCCGTACCGCCGCCGCGGCCGTCCTGGTGCCGCTGTGCACCTCCGCGTTGCTCATCGGCGGGGTACGGGCGTGGGACACCGTGACGGCACGGCAATCGGTACTCGCCCCGCAGGACTACGCCCGGCTGCACGTCGGCCAGCCACGCGCGGACGTGGCGCCGTACCTGCCCCGGCGCCAGACGAACCGCCGCCCGGCCGCGCCCACGCCCGCACCGCAGGATGCGGCCTGCGAGTTCTACGTACAGACCGGCGACCCGTTCGACGACCGCTCGGGGGACATCTACCGTCTCTGCTTCCGGGCTGGACGCCTGGTCTCCACCGACGACTACACCGGGAAGGCTGTCCGATGATCCGGATCCTGATCGCCGACGACGAGCCCATGATCCGCGCAGGCGTCCGCGCAGTCCTTGCCACCGACCCCGGCATCACCGTCGTCGCCGAGGCAGCTGATGGCCACCAGGCGGTGGAACTCGTCCAGCGCCACCGCCCGCAGGTGGCCGTCCTCGACATCCGGATGCCGGGGACCGGCGGTATCGAAGCCGCAGCCGAGATACGCAGGACCGTCCCCGAAACGGGGGTTGTGATGCTGACGACCTTTGGCGAGGACGAGTACATCCTGCGCGCCCTGAGCGAAGGCGCCGCCGGCTTCCTGATCAAGTCCGGCGAGCCGGAGGAACTGATCGCCGGTGTCCGGGCAGTTGCCGACGGTGCCGCCTATCTGTCACCGAAGGTCACGGCCCGCGTCGTCGCGCATCTCGCCTCTGGCGGTGCGGGAGCCCAGGCCAACCGCCGTTCCGCGGCCCGCGCCCGCGTCGAGGCCCTGACCGGGCGGGAGCGGGAGGTGCTCGGCTTCCTCGGCAGCGGGTTCTCCAACGGGCAGATCGCACGCCGCCTGCGCCTAGCGGAGGGGACGGTGAAGGCCCACGTCAGCTCGATCCTCGCCCGCCTCGGCGTCGACAACCGGGCCGCGGCGGCCGTGGTCGCGCACGAGGCCGGCGTGGTCCCGGTGCCGTCCGACCGACTGCCGTACGTGGACAGCTAACACCGCCCGCAGGGCAATCGGCCGTACGAGGAGCCACACCGTCATCACGGCCGTCGCGCCGAGCGCCGCGCCCGCCAGGACGTCGTGCGGATAGTGCACCCCGACCAGCACCCGCAACAAAGCGGCCGCCCCGGCCACCGGCAAGGCCAGAGCCGCGAGCCGAGGCCGTATCAAGACCACACCGACGGCCAGCGCGACGGCGAGGGTGGCGTGGTTGCTGGGGAACGACCAGTCGCCCGGCGCGGGACACGGCGCAAGGGCCGCGACCCCTGGCAGGGCCCGGCACGGACGTTCCTCGTCGACGAGGAGTTTGACCGCCTCACTGACTCCATAGGCGACGACGGTCCCGGCGGCGGCCACGGCCACCCCGGCCAGCCCCGCCGCATCCCTGCGGCGCAGGGCGCGCCAGCCGACCCAGGCCAACAGCAGGCCCAGGAACAGCAAAGTGCCCTCACTCGCCCCTTCCAGGACGGTCTCAGCCCACGACGGCCCGTCCGCCACGCTCCCAGTCAGCGCCCGGTAGGCCCGCACCGAGAAGCCCGCAGTGACGTGCGCCGGCTCGTTCGTCCCCAGCACACCGCCGGGCGCCAGCCAGACCACGGCCGCTGCCCCTACCCCGGCCGACGCGACCGCCATCAATAGCCGTCGACCCCATCCATATCGCTTGATCGAATCCATGCTGCCGACGGTAGGAACACTGCAGGCGGGGCGCCCTGGCCGAATGGCAGCCCGGTACCCCGACGATCGTCAGGGTTGACCGGTACAGGCTGAAGGGACGGGACTAGCCTCGGAGACCCATAGGCCCTCACGAGGACGTGATCGTCATGCGGCAGCGGCTTCCATGGGCGGTGGTTCGGCTGAGTAGCTCGCCTCCTCGCCCGTCGGAGGCGGGCCGCGTAGATGTCGGCAAGCTGCTGGCTGGGAACGCTGCCGTTCCATACGACGAACGCGCCTCCGTCGAGAAGCGCCGCTCTGGCGGGTTCGCAGGCCCTGGTCTGGCCTCCCAGCATCCCGGCGAGTTCTGCCCGGTCCGCCGACCCGCACTCGCCCTGCCGGGCCCGGCCACAACGCACCTGGGCGGGGTTCCCTCCTCGGTCGGACAGCTCCGCCGTACCAGGGTTCCGGGCGCGGTGTCCTGGCTCGCGAAGCGACCGCGTAGCGGCTTGG
>NZ_JBEOXS010000123.1:3819-5236 GCF_040296705.1 Streptomyces sp. NPDC002055 | reverse complement strand
ACACAGTGGACGCGAGCAACTGAGGACAAGCCCTCGGCCTATTAGTACCAGTCAACTCCACACGTTACCGTGCTTCCATATCTGGCCTATCAACCCAGTCGTCTACTGGGAGCCTTACCCTCTCAAGGAGGTGGGAATACTCATCTCGAAGCAGGCTTCCCGCTTAGATGCTTTCAGCGGTTATCCCTCCCGAACGTAGCCAACCAGCCATGCCCTTGGCAGGACAACTGGCACACCAGAGGTTCGTCCGTCCCGGTCCTCTCGTACTAGGGACAGCCCTTCTCAATATTCCTACGCGCACAGCGGATAGGGACCGAACTGTCTCACGACGTTCTAAACCCAGCTCGCGTACCGCTTTAATGGGCGAACAGCCCAACCCTTGGGACCGACTCCAGCCCCAGGATGCGACGAGCCGACATCGAGGTGCCAAACCATCCCGTCGATATGGACTCTTGGGGAAGATCAGCCTGTTATCCCCGGGGTACCTTTTATCCGTTGAGCGACGGCGCTTCCACAAGCCACCGCCGGATCACTAGTCCCGACTTTCGTCCCTGCTCGACCCGTCGGTCTCACAGTCAAGCTCCCTTGTGCACTTACACTCAACACCTGATTGCCAACCAGGCTGAGGGAACCTTTGGGCGCCTCCGTTACTCTTTAGGAGGCAACCGCCCCAGTTAAACTACCCACCAGACACTGTCCCTGATCCGGATCACGGACCCAGGTTAGACATCCAGCACGACCAGAGTGGTATTTCAACGACGACTCCACACACACTGGCGTGCATGCTTCACAGTCTCCCACCTATCCTACACAAGCCGAACCGAACACCAATATCAAGCTATAGTAAAGGTCCCGGGGTCTTTCCGTCCTGCTGCGCGAAACGAGCATCTTTACTCGTAGTGCAATTTCACCGGGCCTATGGTTGAGACAGTCGAGAAGTCGTTACGCCATTCGTGCAGGTCGGAACTTACCCGACAAGGAATTTCGCTACCTTAGGATGGTTATAGTTACCACCGCCGTTTACTGGCGCTTAAGTTCTCAGCTTCGCCAGAACGAATCCTGGCTAACCGGTCCCCTTAACGTTCCAGCACCGGGCAGGCGTCAGTCCGTATACATCGCCTTACGGCTTCGCACGGACCTGTGTTTTTAGTAAACAGTCGCTTCTCGCTGGTCTCTGCGGCCACCACCAGCTCAGAGTGCAAAACTCATCACCAGCAATGGCCCCCCTTCTCCCGAAGTTACGGGGGCATTTTGCCGAGTTCCTTAACCATAGTTCACCCGAACGCCTCGGTATTCTCTACCTGACCACCTGAGTCGGTTTAGGGTACGGGCCGCCATGAAACTCGCTAGAGGCTTTTCTCGACAGCATAGGATCATCCACTTCACCACAATCGGCTCGGCATCAGGTCTCAGCCTT
>NZ_JBEOXS010000123.1:2050-3724 GCF_040296705.1 Streptomyces sp. NPDC002055 | reverse complement strand
TCGGCGGCTCCACCACTCCCCTTTGCCCGAAGGCTCCAGGGCGGCTTCACGGCCTTAGCATCAGAGGATTCGATATTGGGCGCTTCAAAGCGGGTACCGGAATATCAACCGGTTGTCCATCGACTACGCCTGTCGGCCTCGCCTTAGGTCCCGACTTACCCTGGGCAGATCAGCTTGACCCAGGAACCCTTAGTCAATCGGCGCACACGTTTCCCACGTGTGTATCGCTACTCATGCCTGCATTCTCACTCGTGAACCGTCCACAACTCGCTTCCGCGGCTGCTTCACCCGGCACACGACGCTCCCCTACCCATCAGCACCCTCGTTGGAGGTACATGTGCCAATGACACGACTTCGGCGGTACGCTTGAGCCCCGCTACATTGTCGGCGCGGAATCACTTGACCAGTGAGCTATTACGCACTCTTTCAAGGGTGGCTGCTTCTAAGCCAACCTCCTGGTTGTCTCTGCGACTCCACATCCTTTCCCACTTAGCGTACGCTTAGGGGCCTTAGTCGATGCTCTGGGCTGTTTCCCTCTCGACCATGGAGCTTATCCCCCACAGTCTCACTGCCGCGCTCTCACTTACCGGCATTCGGAGTTTGGCTAAGGTCAGTAACCCGGTAGGGCCCATCGCCTATCCAGTGCTCTACCTCCGGCAAGAAACACACGACGCTGCACCTAAATGCATTTCGGGGAGAACCAGCTATCACGGAGTTTGATTGGCCTTTCACCCCTAACCACAGGTCATCCCCCAGGTTTTCAACCCTGGTGGGTTCGGTCCTCCACACGGTCTTACCCGCGCTTCAACCTGCCCATGGCTAGATCACTCCGCTTCGGGTCTTGGGCGCGCTACTCGATCGCCCTATTCGGACTCGCTTTCGCTACGGCTTCCCCACACGGGTTAACCTCGCAACACACCGCAAACTCGCAGGCTCATTCTTCAAAAGGCACGCAGTCACGACGCACCGAGCAAGCTCGATGCGCGACGCTCCCACGGCTTGTAGGCACACGGTTTCAGGTACTATTTCACTCCGCTCCCGCGGTACTTTTCACCATTCCCTCACGGTACTATCCGCTATCGGTCACCAGGGAATATTTAGGCTTAGCGGGTGGTCCCGCCAGATTCACACGGGATTTCTCGGGCCCCGTGCTACTTGGGTGTCGCACAAGCAAGTTGCTGACATTTCGGCTACGGGGGTCTTACCCTCTACGCCGGGCCTTTCGCATGCCCTTCGCCTACATCAACAATTTCTGACTCACCCAGCCGCCGGCAGACGACTGAAGTGCGATCCCACAACCCCGCATGCGCAACCCCTGCCGGGTATCACACACATACGGTTTGGCCTCATCCAGTTTCGCTCGCCACTACTCCCGGAATCACGGTTGTTTTCTCTTCCTGCGGGTACTGAGATGTTTCACTTCCCCGCGTTCCCTCCACACTGCCTATGTGTTCAGCAGCGGGTGACAGCCCATGACGACTGCCGGGTTTCCCCATTCGGACACCCCCGGATCAAAGCTCGGTTGACAGCTCCCCGGGGCCTATCGCGGCCTCCCACGTCCTTCATCGGTTCCTGGTGCCAAGGCATCCACCGTGCGCCCTTAAAAACTTGGCCACAGATGCTCGCGTCCACTGTGCAGTTCTCAAGCAACGACCAGCCACCCACCACCCCGCC
>NZ_JBEOXS010000122.1:0-5627 GCF_040296705.1 Streptomyces sp. NPDC002055 | reverse complement strand
GTAACAGCAATGGAGAATAGTTTACCCCTTGTGTAAGAATTTGATTAACGGGATTCCAATAGACATAGACTTGCCGCCCCTCCTCCTTTAAAGAATAGCATATACATTCAAATACTACGAATGCTAGTTTATCTTGAATTTTTAAATTTACATTACTAAATTCAAATGAAATAGGTATTCTTTTTGAACTATGCTTAGCTCTAACGGAATTTATATATTTAACAATTGAAAGTAATGTAGCGCTATTAAATACATCTGAACTATCTATGTAATGAAGCATTCCTTTATCAATCCGAACAAGGGAACTTCTTCCTCTATTACTAGAAAATAATTTATTCAAATACTTCATATTTTATTCTCCCATTCATCTATATTGTAACATAGGATAAAGATATTTTTAAGATATAAATAGTCTATTTACAATCAACGCTTTAATAATAAGTAACTATACCACTTTTTTTGAGGAGGGACTCGTACCATGCTGTTGTAATCGTAAAAATTACTCTTTGAACTCCTGACGACATGTAAATTTCTGATGTTTTTCTATTCCTAAGATTTGTCGGTATATATTCTGCCCTCTTCCCGGTTAATATCTGCCAAAATCATGTAAAGTGTATTATATCCGTTAAAACCTTTACCACTTTTCTTAATGTCAGCATATTCAACAACAGTTCCATCTTTCCATTTTCCATAGATTTTAGGTCTTTTTGTTGTAAAATTTCTTTTTCCGATTTGCTTAGGATGCTCAATTTCTCCATTAATCAGCGTTTTTTCAATATTTGAATCTGTCATATATCCCCCCATAAATGGATTATATTCTGCAATTGATAAAGCATATCACAGTCCTAAGCTTTAGGAATACAAAAAAGCACTCCTTGGGAAAATGAGATGCTTTCTTGTACTGTATTCTATCTCTTTCTCCTTTTTTCCAATAATTGCCAATTATCCGCAATCCATTTAATGATTGGGTCCCGTGGAAAAGCTTCTTCAACATCTCCGTTTTTCACAACTGGGAAATTATGTTCATAGCGATAATACTTATCAAATGTAGGACCACTTACACCAATAAATTCAGCTGCTAATTCTCGGGTCATAATCAACGGATAATCGGTATCATTGCATAATTGTCTACTTTCTAAATAAAAATTGTTATTATCTCATATAAAATACCTGGTCACTTGATCAGGTATTATTTAGTACTTTTTATCTTTTTCAACTTTTTTTAAAATTAAAACCATTTTATTGTTAAGCTGCTTTTGTTTATTATTATCTTTAATTACATGCATTGAATAAAGAATTATCCCAAATACAAAAACCAAAAACACTAGCGTTGATATATCTAAGACGTCAATACTTTTTAAAACTATTGTAATAGCTGTTGAAATTGTCAAAAAAAGTGTAGGTGCTAGTTCATTTTTATCCTTAGTATTAGAATATTTGAATATATAATAATTAAGTTCTTCTTTAGTTAGTTTTGAAAGTTGGTCAACAAAAGATTGATATGCTTTAAAATCAAGATCTTTTAATTTTATATGCGCCTCTAGA
Source organism: Streptomyces sp. NPDC002055 (assembly GCF_040296705.1). NCBI lineage: Bacteria > Bacillati > Actinomycetota > Actinomycetes > Kitasatosporales > Streptomycetaceae > Streptomyces > Streptomyces sp. NPDC002055. The sequence continues at coordinate 4,082 of NZ_JBEOXS010000122.1, read as the reverse complement.
TTTTTAATGATTATTTCTGCATCCATATTTTATCTACACCTATCTTATTATCTTATAAAAATGTTAATTTTATACAATTACTATTATTAAAACATTATAAATCATAAATGTTTTGACCTTTGTTGAGTACGGTTTCATACTCAATTTCCTCAAACTGAGTTAATTTCCCCGGATCCATCTTAGATACGATAACCGTAGCAACTTTTACGCCATTATTTTTTGATATTTTTTTTGCACTTTTATCAGAATATCTTGTAATTAAAACAGAATTTTCGATTTTATTTTGAAAGTATTGGTTGTAAGTGTCGAAATCAAGCACTGACTCTACAGTTGCGAAATTTATAGTCTCTAATGAGAATAGTTCACTACTATATACATAAGATTCTTCATTTTTTAACTCTGGTTTTCTTTTAGTCATTTTAATTTTACTAAAGTTTTGATAACATATTAGTAAATACAGCATAGAAGATATGAGTAATAAATTATTTAATGTAGCATGCTTCTCTATTGAGTTTATATAGTCATGCTTTAAAGCTTGGTAACTTTTATTCCATGGATAATTTGGTCTTTTTTCTTTAATCTTGTCACCACTACTATTAGTTACTAATACATTTTTTAAAGTATGGTAGAAAGGCATATAGTATTTGAATTCTTTTTTTGTTATAGATGATGAATTAAGAGTTAGAATAACGAGTCTGTTCTGTAATTTCCAGTCATTTAGCAATTTAAACAGGCAGTCATGATCATAAAATACCTTATCTCTTGCCCCTTTCCCACCGTTCTCAAAGTATAAATCCTTCGCAATAGATTCTATTTGATTTGCACATTCGAGTATAAGGTTTGCAATTTTTAATGAGTGAACATTACTCGATAGATTTTCATCATCAAATGAAATTTGGTAAGACAATTCAACAATCTGTTTTTCAATTTGCATATAATTAACTTTATAAAAATTATTATTCCTCATAGACTATTTCCCTTCGTCAAAATTATAACATAAAGATAAAAAACAGGGAATTGAGCAACATACAACTTTAACTAAAAACACGTTTCTATTAATATATTAAAGTTCATATCATCCAAGGTCCAAGGTGACACTTGTAAGTATCACCTTTATTATTAGTCCTAAAATTTATAACAAAAAAGCCCGCTGAGAACGGGCTTTAAAAACTGATTTCTTAACTACTATTATATCATAGCCCTTTTGGGGACTTTTTATTTGTTTTATATTTTGTATTGCGATGAAACTAAACTTACAAGGCTATTTTTCACGATATCCTCGCATATAATTTTTCATATATTCAGGATTCTTTGTTTCCCATTTTTTACGAACTTTCTTACGAGCTTCTTTTCTACATTCTTCGCTACAATATCTTTCTTGCTTGGCGGTATTGAACAAATTTTTGCAAGTTTTGCACCGAATAACGCTCATTTTTCTTCCTCCTTTCTGCTTGTTAAACACATACACGAGAAAAAATGTACAGTGACGGCGTGAAGTACGAGCTGACCCAGAGGGAGGGGGCTATGCCCCCATAGTTTCTTTAAAAATATTTTCAGATTTAAAAAATAAAATTAATAAATAATAAATTAATATAAATATTTTTTTATTAATTATAAACCTTTTAGTAAGTTGCTCCATGCTTGCTTTTCTCGTTCCGTCTTGTCGGTATCGACTCCGTGCTTGCTTTCATATTCAGATTCAATCTGTTGCATAGCTTTTTGTTTAGCAGTTTCAATTTCTTTGTCACGCTTTAACTTATTATCATTGTAATTTCTTTCGGCAACTTGTTTCATCAATCCATTAATCTCATCACGTTCGGCGTTCGCCTTATCTCTCATCTTGTCAAAGGCTTCTTTGCTCCGCTGTCTGCTCGTCTCCTCTAGTTCTTTGCGTTCAATCTCTGCGCCTTTTCGGATGTCCTCAACCCAATTGCCTGTATGTTGTTGGCTGTTGTCTTTGATTGTTTCTGTCATGGTGTCCCCCCCTTTTATTATGCGTTCATATCATCAAGAAATGTGTTGCCAAGATATTTAAAGTTATAAACATTTCGGACTGAGTTGTTTCGTTTATACTCTACCGCTCGCGTTATTCTGGTACCGTTTGACGCTACTAAACAATCGGCGTCTTTGTAAACATCATACTGCGCAATACGTAACAACTCATCAGCTTTATGGTAGACCGCATTAGATTCATCAGCCAATGACTTGAGTTCTGCCATTAGCTTAGCGCCCTTAATATTCAACTCATCTTGTAACTTATCGGCAGCCTTTTCAATATCTGAGACCAATTGATTATAATCATCTTTGGTCACTAATGGAGTGCTTTCCAATTTGTCTAACTGTTTTTGATACAATTCAATAGCGTGTTGTGATGTCCATATATCCCCCTTTGCTTTATCATAAGCTACTAAGTCAGCGATCTCCTCGGCTTTGATTAATTCATCATTAGCGATTTTTAAGGCTCTTTCCGCTTTTTCTTTATTATTTTTAAACTTCTCAATTTCCAATAAATTACCGTCCTTTTGATTGATAAGTTCTGCTTCAATTTCTTCAAATGTTTTCATTGTGGTTTCTCCTGTATTTATTTGTTAGTAAATATATATTATAATCGGAACTATTGATAGTTCCTGTAATTCCCTATGTTTATTAGGTTGATAGCTGTTTTTATAAGTTAGTTAAAACAACTGATTTTGGTGGGTGTCTTACCCTCATTATTTCTCCTTTATTATTCTGGTACTGTACCAAGTGGCCCACGTTTTGCGACTTTAATCGCCACAACATGACTTCCATTAAATACGGTAGTGCCTAGTTTAAATAACTGGTCAGGGTCATCTTGCCATTTGCCAATGACTTTCATATTATCCAGTGTCTGATTAAAGACAAATGCTGATGCATCATTTACTGTGTAAACCATAATTACTTTGTCGCTCATTTTTTTATCTCCCTATGTTTAAACTCGTTTTATTGAAACAATATTTTTTATGTTAAATAAATAGCCACCTAGCCACTCCGCATTTTTATCAACTAAAAGTGCATGACTAAATTTCTCAAATTCCTCTTCATCATAAGGAATATTAAATGGCATTTTTTCATTGACTGTAAAGACTACTGTCTTTGTAAAATTAAAGCTCATTATCAAACCTCTTTTTCTAAATTGGTATAGCTTTTTTCATTTGCTAACTATTGGTTTCTAAAATCACCACAATAGTTACATATTATTTAAGAAAATAGTTATGAATAATTACGCTTTTAAAACCTCTCAAAACCCTGTTATAAAGCCATAGTTACGATAAATACATTAATTACACATTTTTCCTTTATATAATATAGAATATTAAAATCTAGTATCCATAATTGGTATAATTAACTCAAACTCTTTTATAATAAATTACTATTTTACTCAATATTAAAAGTGTATTTTGCGTATTTTCTGTAACTATCCTTTTATATAGCTGTTTATGAGTATCAAAAAAACATAACTATTTGTAACTAAATTACACTTTTATGGTGGTTCATACATTGTTTCAAGAAATGCTTCAACTGCTTTTGCAGTACGTTGAGGGTTACCAATTGCAATAACACGAAAAGATTTTCTTTTTCCTTCAAAAGTTGGAAATGTACGAACCGTTTCAAAATATCCAATAATATCAAGAGCTTCTTTTCTTCGTTTAGGACTTCCAGCACCGTAATAGGTTTCTTTCAATAGCTTCTGAACCTCATCCGTTTTGATTATTGTCTTGTTCCCTTTGATGTGTTCCTCGATAATATAAATTTGCACATCGTCAAAATCAAAGTGATCACTACTGAAGTTATCCATTTCCACTTGCTTGAAATTGAACTTAAATTTATTCTGTCTCCAATAGACAAATGAAGAATATAAAGCAGCCACTCCTGCAAGCGCCGTTGCTTCTCGACTGGTCTCAGATACTCGCTGTTCAGTGAAAGCCTCCCAGTAGGGTGCAAAGATTGATTCACGTTCGCTATCAGTCTCTCTTTTTGGACGATTCTTAAAAGCAATGTTCACAGCCCTGCTATTCATTTCAGAAGAAAATAATACTTTTTCATTTGAATCAATAGACAGT
>NZ_JBEOXS010000121.1:0-5810 GCF_040296705.1 Streptomyces sp. NPDC002055 | reverse complement strand
TGCGTTCCTATGACGAGGGTGTGGCCGAGTTCCTCGGTCTCGAACGGGTGAAGCCGAACACCCTCGGCAACAGCCGGATGCTTCTGCATCTGTGCAACGTTATGAAGTATATCCAAACCGAATTAGTTGTTGTTTTTTGCTTTTGCCTTTTACTTCATAATACAAGTATATCAGCAAAAACAAGGGTCAAGGTTCCGTTTTTAGGCAATTTCGATTCTTTTTTTGCCTATTTTGTCCCTCTCAAATTAAGTGAATAACAAAAGAATAGATGTCATTCCTAAATTTATAATAAGCAGCTTTAGCTTTCTTCTGTGGAACTTCAAATCCTTGAACATCCAATTCTTGCATTACTTGATACCAGTATCTGCCATTATATCCTTCACATTTTAGTCTTATTACCTCCTTTTCAACTTGAATCAAAGGTAGATACCAGATGTCGATTTGTCTTATCAATTCTCTTAATCTGATTAATTCCTCATCATTTTCAAGCGCTTCTTTATTTAAAACATGACTTTCAGGTTCCGAACCACCAGAATAAGCCGTACGAATACCTAAGTTATCTACTTTTTGCTTATAAAGATATCTGCTTTCAATTGATTTTATTCTGGCTTCAAGTCTGCCATTAACGTAATCTCCAATAATTCTATCTAACTTATCTGCCATTCATCAAATTCTCCTTTTGTGGTATAATTAAGTTAGAAAACTTCTTGCCGAAGCCCATTGCAGTGGGCTTTTTTTGTTTAATAGTGTATAATATACATTGGTCAAAAATATTACACAAACTAAGTTGATAATTAGTTGCTCCATACTACTGACCAAGTGTGGAGTTTTTTAGTACCCAAACCATATAAAGCGCAATATTCGAAGTAATAACCCTAAAAATATTAAGCAAATTGCTATAAATAGCAGCCACACAAAGGCATTACCAATAATTTCTCCTGATTTTTTAAACATTTTCTCCTCCAGTTGAGTTTAGCGAGTTCCTAGCTCAGTATGATATAATTTGTTAGACCATAAAAATATAAACGTTAGAATTCACAATTTCGCTCAAGCTTGGTCAGCTTGGGCTTTTTTTATTTACTCCTAAGCAAGATGTACTGCCAAAAGCTCATTATCTTGTCGTACCCAAAGAGATGATAGGTTGCTAGAGATAATCCAAATCCTACAGCAACTACTATTAGGGCAATTAGTATCTTATAAATCACTTTCATTCCACAACCTCCTCGATATAGGCAACTTTGAAAGCTCCGTTGTCAGCAGTGTACCAACCTGCGTTGCTTTCGATTTCTTGAATTAAATCTGCTAAACTATTAGCTTCAATAATACTCATTACACACTTAGGTTTTTTATATTTGCTAACGAATTCTGCGCTATATAACTCAAATTTTTTCATCTCCACCTCAATCCATATGTTTATCAAGCCATTTTTCAGGGAACACGTTCTCTGACTCGTCAAGGTCTGAGCGTGGAATTCGTTTATCTGTAATGTAGCAACGACGACAAGAGCGTTCTTCATGAGTTCCAAATAAATATACTCTCCATTCTGACCACTTATGCCCGAACAGCTTACACAAAAGTTTCATTTTCTATTCCTCCACCATTTTTTAATATCATTTTTGAAAATGAATATGATAAAAGCCATGATAATAAGTCCCCAAATTGGAATAGCAATCATTGCTGCTTTTATGATTTGTATTAATAATTCTTGCAATTCATTATTCATTCAATCCCTCCCCACCAGTCATTGACCAGATATTAGTTTGTCGGTCATTCAAATCTCCTTAGTATTCATGAAATAATTCATTCAAATAAACTCATCTGTCCTTTCTTTTCTTCTATGAGTGGAATCCAGTCAGGAAATTTACTTTCAATATGTTCAATTGCCTGTTCCGTCCATTCATGAATCCCTAAAAATTCCATTGCATCTTTGCTGTGAGGGATAACATTTATCTCTGAGAAACCAATCGGATTATTAGCACTGTTTTGAATGAAATAAACTTGCTTCACGGCCATTTCCAATGCATCACCATGAATGATTACACCATTCATCCCTCGGATTGCAAAGGCATGAATCAAGAATGAAATAGCTTCATCCGATAATTCTAATGCCTGGTACCAATAGTTACTCGGCAAATAGTTAAAAAAGTCTGCATTCATTCGATCATTTTGCCATTTTTGGATAATTAGAGTTCCTGTTCCTGCTCCAGTTAAATCAGCACCTCCAGAACCACCTACAAGCAACGCTGTGAGCTTACCAAGTTCATCTGGTGTATAATGCTGCCCTTTTGCTGAAACAGCTGAATGAGCCATAAAATAGTCTCTAAAGAAATCAATGCCCATGTCATGGTGGATATTTAAGATTTTAGAATAAAATTCTTCACGTCCTTTTTTATCAAAAACAAGCTCTTGGATTCTATTTGTAAAATTCATGTGTTCATCAACATTGAGCATGTCATAGAATTGTTGTTCAGTAATTGTCATCTATCCCCTCCACCACTTTCACTAAATCAGTCATCATCCCCTCCAATCGCTGCGAGTGCTTTTTCTAAATCAGGCAAAATCCAGTCTGTTTGAATAGTTCCTAAATGCCCATCACGTTTAATCGTTCCAATAACATGCTCGATATACTTTTTCGCAGTGTTAATCTGTTCTTGGAGTTTTTCAACCGTTTTTTCGTCAGTGTCTGAAGAACATTCATCACATACAATAAATTCTCCTTCTGGAAGCCATTCAGGTTCGATTGGTTTATCACAGCTATAACATGTTGTTTGCTTCATCATTTTTCACACCTCCCCAGTGCTACCAAAACCGCCTGTACGCTTTCCATTTGCGTTGTCATCGTCTGTTGTAAGGTATTTGACAAATACCCCTTGCATTATTCTTTGACCTTTAGAAATGGTTACAGGCTCTTTTGAGATGTTCATAAATAAGCCTTTAAATTCTTGCGGATAGTAATCTGAATCGATAATTCCTACTGAATTAATCAATGCAATGCCACGCTTAACTGGATTACTTGAACGGTCGTATAATTTCAATACTTCATCATCACCAAGTTGAACAGCTAGCCCAGTGCTTACCATTTTAATTTCATCAGGTTGAATCGTAACTGTTTCACTTGCTGAAATGTCATATCCTGCGCTATGTTCTGTCGCTCGTTCTGGAATAGTCGCATTTTCGTTTATTTTTTTAAATCCTCTTGTCATTCTCCGTCCTCCACAGGCACAGCAAACTGCCAGTAACGCTCATCAATTGACTTGATTTCTTGTTCTGTTAATTTTAATGCATAATCTTTCCCTTTTGTAAATTCTAAGATTATTCCACTTTCCGCTTTTGATACGAAGGTTGAATCGCTAGTTGAATCGCTTAATCCAAAAACTTTTGGTAAGTCAATATAGAACAGCTGCGGTTTTTCTACTTGATAGCCTGTAATAGCTAAATGAGAAAGGATAAATAACTTATTATTTAGACCTCCAAAACCAAATCGTCTATCTTTAAATTGGAAATCATTCAGCCACCAAAAGCCTTTTTCTGTCAAAATATCAAGATTCTTCAAATCAGTAAGTGTGGCAAAATTATTCTGAGTTTTCAAGTATTTGATAGCTTTATCAACCTCTTCAGGCACGACTGGCAGGGCTTGCTGTTGGAGTTGGGATTTTAAATCAATGATTTGCGATTCTAGTTTAGAACTTCTGATTACTTCTTTTTCATAGCTATCATTGAGATTACTATATTTATCAAATAGCTCCTGATATTCTTCGTCAGCTTGTGCTATCAATGTTTTAACATGAACGGCCGCATAATATTTAGTGTCACCAATAGGATGCTCAATATTTTTTATTGGCAACTTTTCCAATTTCTCTTCAAACTTAGTCATTTTTCGTGTCCTCCAAGACAAATGGCATAAACCACTTGCCTCTGTTTAGTTGTATCTGTGCTACATCTTCTTTTTTACATTGATTCAAAGCTCTTCGTAACTCCAAGTTCTCAGCTTTAGATAGCTCTATTACGATATCTTCGCCAATATAACTTCCTTTAGTGAATTTCATTTTGAATCCTCCAAGATAGCAATTAGTTCGCTACCATTTTTTATTTTGATAATTTTTATTTTTCTGTAAAGGAAACCGCAACTGAAAGCTTCAATATCATTACCACATTCAAATTGGACTATGATTCGATTTTTTTCAGTTTTTAAAATAACTGTCATTCCTTCTTCAATCACTTTTAATAAACTTTCAACTGTCATTTCTTATCTCCTTTAAATATCGAATGGGTCATAATCAGGGTCATTGGCTAAACTCCAGCATGCCCCAGCTTCCCAACCGTCAATGTGGCAAAATCCACACGTTTCACAAGTATATTCTGGATGGCACTCATGGCATCCCATGCAATCACAATCTATTTCGTTGCCACATTTATCGCATTTCATCTATCTGCTCCTATAATCCTAATTCTTCTTTGCGTGCTGCTTCGATTGCCATTTGCGCTCTGATATTTCTTCGCAATCTACGTTCTTCTTTTGTTTCGTGCTTTCTACGGTCGCGATCGGTTATTTCAATCCGCTTAGTTTATTTTTCCATTGTTCGTGAAACCATTCGTCGTCTTTGTCAGCGACTTTATGATTCTTCAAGATATCCTTGTCTTTAAAATCTAGGACATTTTTTTCTTTTTGCGTTGTCATAATAACACCTCATATTTTAGCTTCTAAGCGCTTTTGCCTAGTTCGTGATAAATTATCCATGAAATGGTTTAAGCGCTAAATGTAACCGTAATTTTCGTGAATTAGAGCTATTCTGTCAGTTCTTTCACTACTAACTCAACTTTCCACATCTTTGTATCCCCAGAAAGTCCGCCATGTTCAAAACTTGTTCAGCGAATAACGTTGTAATTATCATCATTCCAAATTCCAGCATCTGTCAGTCCATCAATTAATGCTTTAGAAGCTGGTTCATAATTTGGTGGATCATATTTAAAGCGTTTGGGTGGATAAATTACGACGAACACATCGCAACGGTGCTTCTCATGAAATTGCTCAAATACTTCATCTGACTGGTCTAGCCATTCATGAGCTGTTCTACATGCAATCCGTCTTAAACGCTGTTTAGTATTATTGGCTGCAATTCTTGAACCATAAGTTGTGCCCTTGTTATCATTCTCATTTATCATTTCTTTTCTGAGAAAGTTAAATTCAAACTTCACTTGCTTCTCCAAATCTAACAATTGCAGGCATCTGATCCATGCGATTAAGAATAAAAATAATCTCATGCTCAGATTTCTCTGCCAGCTTCTGCTTTTTAATTCTTCCGAGTGGGTAATGTTCGTTTTCTCACTGCTCAATGATCATTGTTTTCATTGCTTCTCCTAGAATGGCAATTGACTAACACGCTTATCTTTAATGTTTTCAAAATTGAATGCTTTTTTTCCAATACCTCTGAACAAACGGCTATATGTCCTGTTGTGATATTTTTTTCTTATTTCATCACTTTTTAGATTAGTGGTAATAATTGTCTTAGTCCTTGCATCCAAAACTTCTGTCAGTAAAGACATCGACCATTCTGTTATTTTCTCGCTTCCAATATCATCAATAACTAATAAGTCAGTATTTCTAAAAACTTCCATGAAGTATTCAGTTGAATAAAAGCTGTCTTTATTATCAAAACTATCTTTGATTAAGTGAAGAACCTCTGACCAACTTGCAAAAATAACGGTTAAATCAGTATGCTGCAAACAATCTTTTAAGATGCTCATGGCTAGGTGACTTTTCCCTGTTCCTGCTGGCCCGCTTACTACTGTGTTTCCCTCACCGACAGTAT
>NZ_JBEOXS010000120.1:0-6074 GCF_040296705.1 Streptomyces sp. NPDC002055 | reverse complement strand
CCCGGCGGCTCCGGCGGTGAGGCCTGGCCGCCGCCGCCCGGTGGCGGCTGGGGCGGCGGTCCCGTGCCGCCCCCGCCGGGCGGGCCGCGCCGGCGGACCGGCGGGATCGTCGCCGCGGTCCTGGTCGCGGCGCTGGTCGCGGGCGGTGTCGGCGGCGGCATCGGCTACTTCGCGGCGAACCAGGAGGACAGCACCGGGTCGACCACGGTCTCCACCTCCGGGGACCCGCAGGCGCTCAACCGGTCGCCCAAGTCCGTCTCGGGCATAGCGCAACGCGCCCTGCCGAGCGTCGTCACCATCGAGGCCCAGGGCAGCCAGGGCGAGGCCGGCACCGGCACCGGCTTCGTCTACGACAAGCAGGGCCACATCCTCACCAACAACCACGTGGTGGCCTCCGCCGCCGACGGCGGCAAGCTGACCGCGACCTTCTCGGACGGCAAGAAGTACGCCGCCGAGGTGATCGGCAACGCCAAGGGCTACGACGTCGCGGTGATCAAGCTCAAGAACGCCTCGGACGCGAAGCTCAACCCGCTGCCGCTCGGCGACTCCGACAAGCGGGTCGCGGTGGGCGACGCCACGATCGCCATCGGCGCCCCGTTCGGCCTGGCCGGCACGGTCACCACCGGCATCATCAGCGCGAAGAACCGCCCGGTCGCCTCCAGCGACGGCGGGAGCAACAACGCCTCGTACATGAGCGCGCTGCAGACGGACGCGTCCATCAACCCGGGCAACTCCGGCGGCCCGCTGCTGAACGCAGAGGGCGCCGTGATCGGCATCAACTCGGCGATCCAGTCGGCCGGCAGCGGCGGCGGCTTCGGCGGCGAGACGCAGCAGTCCGGCAGCATCGGCCTCGGCTTCGCGATCCCGATCAACCAGGCGAAGCGCGTCGCCGAGAACCTGATCCGGACCGGTCAGCCGGTCTACCCGGTGATCGGTGTCCAGGTGGACATGCGCGAGCAGAGCGACGACGGCGCGCGGATCTCGCAGAACGGCAACGGCGGCACCGACCCGGTCACCCCGGGCGGCCCGGCCGCCAAGGCGGGACTGAAGCCGGGCGACGTGATCACCAAGCTCAACCGGACGGTGATCGACAGCGGCCCGACGCTGATCAGCACCATCTGGACGCACAAGCCCGGCGACCGGGTCGACCTGACCTACAAGCGCGACGGCAAGGAGCACACGGTGCCGGTCACGCTCGGAGCCCGCAAGGGCGACAGCTGACGTCACGGGCCGCGGCCGGCTGACGGCTCGGGCCGCGGCCGGCCGACGGCAGGGGGCGCGAGCGGCGGTCACCCGGGCAGCAGGTGACGGGGGCAGCACACCTCACGGAGGTCGGCTGCCCCCTTCCGCCACCCGAACCGCCCCGGACCGGCTAGGCTGACCTGCGCGTCACCGCTGGTCGGCGACGCGGGGAGGGTTGCCCGAGCGGCCTAAGGGAACGGTCTTGAAAACCGTCGTGGCAGCGATGTCACCGTGGGTTCAAATCCCACACCCTCCGCAGTAAGTCGGCGCATGAGCCGACTGGAAGGGGCGCTCCGTTTCAGGGGCGCCCTTTCTCGTGGGGCCGCTTCGCCAGTCCGCTCCCGGGCGGGACGGCGTCGCTCGGCCGCGGTTCAGGCCGTGGCGTCCTGCGGGTACCAGCGGAGTTCCACGGTGTTGCCGTCCGGGTCCTGGACGTAGACCGAGCGGGCGGTGCCCCGGGCGCCGGAGCGGTCGACGGGGCCGTCGAGGACGGGGACGGTGGTCGACGCGATGAACGCGTCCCAGTCCAGCGGTTCCACGGTGAGGCAGATGTGGTTGACGTTGGAGGTTCCCCGAGGGCTCTCGGCCAGGTCGATGATGGTCTCCGGGGTGATCCGCACCGAAGGGAACGGGGTCTCGCCGGCCCGCCATTCGGCCACGCCGACCGGTTCCAGGCCGAGGGGGCCGGTGTAGAAGTCCAGGGACCGTTCGATGTCTTCGACGTTGAGGACCAAGTGATCGAATGCCTTCACGCGCAGGGAGGCCGCTTCTCCTGCGGGGCGCCGGCCGGTGGTGCTGTCCGAGACGGTCATGAACATTCCTCCAGGGGTCGGGACGGGTGCCCCCGACGATCCTCCGGGGCGGAACCGCCATCAAGGCCGGTTCGGAATACGGTCGTTGAGTACATTTCAACGATGGGGGGATCATGCTGGAACGGGTGGAGGCCGAGGCGTTCCTGACGCTCGCCGAGGAGCTGCACTTCGGCCGGACCGCCGAACGCCTGTGCGTCACGACCGGGCGGGTCAGTCAGGTGATCAAGAGGCTGGAACGGCGGGTCGGCGCCCTGCTCTTCGAGCGGACCAGCAGAACGGTCCGGCTCACGGCGATCGGCCGGCAGCTCGCCGACGACCTTGCGCCGCTGGTCGCCGGGATCGACGAGGCGCTCCGGCGGGCCGCCGACGCCGGCCGCGGTGTCACGGGGGAGCTGCGGGTCGCCTTCCTCGGCGAGGGGGCGGCGCCGCTGCTCCGGAAGGCGGCCGCGCTGTTCGGCGAGCGGCACCCCGACTGCAGGGTCGACATCCGGGAGGTGCAGCTGACCACCTCCCGTGCGAGCCTGCTCGACGGCTCGGTGGACGTCCTCATCGCCTCGTACCCGTTCGACGGCATGGCCTGCGGGCCGGCCCTGCTGACCGAGAGACGGGTGCTCGCCGTCGCGGCCGGACATCCGCTCGCCGCCGAGGAGTCGGTCTCCCTCGACGTGCTCGCGGACCATCCGGTGGTGCAGTACCCCGAGGCGGCCTCGGCGGCCTTCAAGCGGGATCGCACGCCGGACCGCACCCCGTCGGGCAGGCTGGTTCCGAAGGGGCCGACCGGCGGGTCGTTCTCCGAAATGCTCACGCTGGTCGCGCTGGGCAGGGGCGTCCTTCCGGTCGGGGAGCACGCCCGGCACTACTACCCGCGGCCGGACGTCGCCTACGTTCTCCTGCACGACGCACCGCCGATCGAACGGGGGCTGGTGTGGCCCGCGGGGAACACCACGGAGCGCATCCGCGCGTTCGTCCGGGCCGCGTCGGACACCGCCGGGGCGCCGTCGAAGGCCGCCGGGGCGCCAACGGTTGCAGGGGTGTGCTGAACGGGTGCCTCCCGGGTGGGGGAGGCACCCGTTCCGTGCTGTTCCACCGTCCCTGTCGGCGGGCCGTCGGTCCGCCGGTTCAGGTGGTGGCCGTCAGCTCCTCGATGTGCCGGGCGAAGTCGGGCTCGGGGAGGGGGAGGTCGACCTCGTCGACGAACTCGACCGCGCCGGGGACGTAGTCGATGACCGCGCTGGTCGCGGCGCTCATGTGGACCCGGTCGGCGGCCAGGAGCCCCAGCAGGCGCAGGCTCAGCGCCAGGTCCGGGGTGTCGCGGAGCCCGCTGTCGTTCCGCGCCGCATCCTCCGGGGAGGCCTGGGTGAACCACCAGTCCGCCTCCCAGGTCTCCCCGAGCGACATGTGGTGGAGGTAGAGGCAGTAGGTGGCGGCGGTGTCCCCGGCACCCGCGGCGAACTGCCACCAGAAGCGGGCGCTGTCCTCCCGGGTGGCGAGCTGCAGGACGCAGCCCAGTACCCGTGCGCCGTCCGGTTCGAGGATGCGCAGCGAGAGGAACGTCGACATCTGGTGCAGGGCGCCTTCCTGTTCCACGACCGCACGGCACAGGTTCTTGAGGTCGCGGGCTGCTTCGGCGCGGAGCTGCTGTTCCCAGCGGGGCAGCGGGCGGGAGGGGGCCGACGGGCGGGGCGGGCCGGTCTCGTCCCGGGCGTGCCGCATCTCGTCGTCGAAGGAGAGGGCTCCGTTCAGCATCCGGTCGACGGCCCGCACCGCGATCCGGATCTCGGCGGCTTCCAGTTCCGCTTCCGTATAGGGGCGCGGCTGCAGGCGGGCTTTGGCCAGGGCGCGTTCAACGGGTGAGATCATTGGCGCTTCCCTTCCGGTTCAGGCCGAGCGTCTCCATGAGCCGACGTTTGGCGTAGCGGGCCGTGGAGCGCACACCGGGCTCGGTGATGCCGAGGATGTCCGCGGTCTCGGCGGTGGTGTGGTCCAGGCAGTAGCGAAGAACGATGACGTCGTGCTGGCGTTCCGGAAGCTTCCGGATGGCCTGGTATATCGACAGGCTCTCCTCGAGTTCGCCTATCGGATCGACGGCCCTGCACAGGGCCGTGGTCTCGAAGGCGGCGGTGTCCATGACGGTCGCCCGGCGGTTGCGGGCGCGGGCGAGGTCCAGGGTGCGGTTCTTCAGGACGACCCAGGCGTAGCCGGCCGGGTTCTCCTGGGCCAGAACGTCCGGCCAGGAGAGCAGCAGTTGCTCGAAGGCGTGGTCGGCGGCCTCTTCGGCGTCGTGCCGGTTGTTGTCGAGGTGCAGTTCCGCCCACCGGACGTAGGCGGGCCGCATGAGCTGATGGAAGGCGCGGAAGTCGGCGGGCAGTCCGCCGGGCAGGAGAGTCACGTCGTTCGGGCGGGAGGTCCGGTTCATCGGTCTCCCCTCCGCCGGTCGCGCCCGTGGGGCCGGGCCAACTCGGAGACACCCAGGCGTACCCCGGCTGCGGCGGCACGGCGCAGCAGGCGGTGTACGTCGGCACCGAATACGCGGGCCGCCAGCGCAACCATGACGAGGTCACCAGCGAGTTGAAAATTCACGACGTTCGGGTCCTATCGGTGGTCGGTCGGAGTGACGGCCCCCGCCCCGGCACTCCAGAGGGCACCACTTGTGCTCTCCACCTCTATAGCGATCGGCAATGCCCGAACGTGCATGACGAGAGTCGAAAAACTTACGGAATGCACTCGTCCGGTTACGCGCAGGTAGCTTATGTTCGTGGAGGCGTGCGAGGCTGCGCGAGGCGGTGCGGGGCCGTACGAGGCGTGCGGGGCCGTGCGGGCTTCCGGCGGACTCCTCCCCTCCCGCCGGGCGTCGGTCGCCCGGCGGGCGGTCCACGGGCGTGGGCTCGGTGCGGGCCGCGTCAGGTACGGGCCGTAGCCCTCCCGGCGCCGAACGTCATGGCCCTCCTCGCAGGCCGGACGCGGATCCGGACGCTCCGCTTCCAGGGGCTATCGTGGCCGCGCCGCGCTTTCCGGCGGCCGTGCGAGAAAAGGGGGGTCCGAGGTGTCCGATCCGGGGGCGCTCCTCGTCGGCCGGTACCAGTTGACCGAGTGCGTCGGCCGGGGCGGCATGGGAACGGTGTGGCGGGCCGAGGACGTGCTGCTCGGCCGGGACGTCGCCGTCAAGAAGCTCATCGTTCCCGAGCACTTCGACGACCACGAGATCCGGGTGCTGCAGGAGCGCATGCGCCGCGAGGCCCGCAGCGCGGCGCAGATCACCCATCCCAACGTGGTCATGGTCCACGATGTCGTCGACGACGACGGCCAGCCGTGCATCGTCATGGAGTACGTCCCCTCGGTCACCCTGGGCGGAGCGATCAAGGAGCGCGGCCGGCTGCCCGTCGGTGAGGCCGCCCGGATCGGTTCCGCCGTGGCCACCGCGCTGCGGGCGGCCCACGACGCGGGCGTGCTGCACCGGGACGTGAAGCCCGCCAATGTGCTGCTCGGGTACGACGGGCGGACCGTCCTCACCGACTTCGGGATCGCGGTGTCCCCCGGGACACCCGCCCTGACGACGACCGGCGAGTTCGTCGGGTCGATGGACTACGTGGCACCCGAGCGCCTCAGGAGCAAGCCGGCGAGTCCGGCCTCCGACCTGTGGGCGCTGGGGGCGACGCTGTACCACGCGGTGGAGGGCCGCCCTCCGTTCCGCCGGGAGTCGGCCTTCGCGACCGCGCACGCCATCGCGTTCGAGGAGCTGGAACCGCCGCAGGAGGCCGGCGAGCTGTCCTCGGTGATCGAAGGGCTGCTGGCCAAGGAGGCCGGGGAGCGCCTGGACGCCCGGCGGGTCGAGGAGCTTCTGTCGCAGGTGGTGTCCGGGAGCGCGGCCCCCCGAACCGCGGCTCCCCGAACTCCGGCTCCCCGCATCACTGCCGGCGCCCAGGAGCAGCCGCAAGACTCCGCGACCCCGGCCGGGACGCCCCCGGTGCCGGCGGCGGGGACCGTGGCCCACGCGGCTCCGGATTCCGCGGCGCCGGTCCC
>NZ_JBEOXS010000119.1:0-6450 GCF_040296705.1 Streptomyces sp. NPDC002055 | reverse complement strand
TGTCGTAGTCGGCGTCCTTCGCGTGGCGGTTCGAGGTGATCGCCACGACGATGGGCGCGCCGTCGGGGCGCCACACCACGGCGATGTCGTTGCGGGCGCCGTAGGTGCTGCCGGCGCCGGTCTTGTCGCCGACCACCCAGCCCTCGGGCATTCCGGCGCGGATGAGTTCGCCCCCGGTGGTGTTGGTCCGCAGCCACGTCGTGAGCTGCCCGCGGTCGTCCTTGTTCAGGAGTCCGCCGAGTACGTACGCGCGCAGGTCCTGGGCCAGCGCCCGGGGCGTGCTCGTGTCACGGGTGTCCCCGGGGGTCCAGTCGTTCAGCTCCGTCTCGCGGCGCTCCATGTGCGTGACGTCGTCGCCCGCCTTCCGGAGCGCGGCCTGCAGCCCCTTGGGGCCGCCGACCGCGTCGAACAGCAGGTTTCCCGCGGTGTTGTCGCTGTAGCGGACGGCGGCGTCGCACAGCTCCGTCAGGGTCATCCCGGTCCCGACGTGCTTCTCGGTCACCGGGGAGTACTCGACCAGGTCGTCCTTCGAGTACTTGATCACCCGGTCCATCCCGCTCGGCGAGTACTTCCGGAGCACGGCACCGGCGGCGAGCGCCTTGAAGGTGGAGGCGTACGCGAACCGCTCACCGTCCCGGTGGGCCACCTCGCGCCCGGTGCCGGTGTCGACGGCGTAGACCCCCAGCCGCGCGTCGAACTTCCGCTCCAGCTTCTTGAACTCGGCGGCGGACGCCTTCGCGGCGGACGCCTTCGCGGCGGACGCCGACCGCACGGCCGCTCCGGTCTCCGCGGCGGGTGCGACGGCCGGCTTCGCGGTCGCGTCGTTCGGCCGCGCGTCTCCCGCGGCCCGGACGCCCCCACCGGACCCGCAGGCCGACAGCGGGACGAGTGCGAGCGTGGCGAGCGCGCCGAGAGCGGTGCGGCGGGCACGGGTGTACTGCATGTTCCAAACCTCCGGGTCGGTCCCCATCGCACAGGGTGCCTCGCTCTTCGAGGACAGTGTTGGCGCGGCGTCGGTTGCATGCGGGGCGGGGGAATTCGTCCGTTCACGCGAACGTCCCGTGGTGTTGGCCGGGGCGCTGACCGCGGCGCCGTGGGCCTCGAGAGCGCTGCCGGCGGCCACGGCTCTGCTTCTCGGCGAGCGGCCGCTTCGTCGGCGGGCGGCTGCTCCCGCCGCGGGCGGGCTGGATGTCCCTGTGTGTGCGGTGTGCGCGACACCGGATGGCCGAGAGGAGCGGCTTTCCCCTGGCACTCGTACGCGTCTCCTCTTTCCGCCATTAGCAGGACTTACCCATTCCTGCGACGTACTTTCCGCTTCGTCCGGTCACTCATGTCACGGTGCCGGTCCCGTCCAGGGGCCCGCGACGAAAGGAAGACACACATGCGTGGAAGGCTCGTCATCGCCGCCGGCGCACTGGCCATGGCTCTGACGCCAGGCACCGGGTGGGCAGCACAGGACAGCGACGTCCAGGCGACCGGTTCCCACCGCGCCGATGCGCCCGTTTCCCGCGATGACTCCCGCGCCGGCCAGGGAGTGCCCGGATACGAGCTGGTCAGGCTGCCCAACGCCAATGTCCCGAACTTCCAGCGGCGCACGGTGTACTGCCCCGCGGGCAAGAAGGCGCTCGGCGGCGGCGCCGAGGCGCGGGGCAACAGCGCCATCCTCGTCGGCAGCTTCCCCACCGACGACGGAAGGGGCTGGATCGGACTGGGCCGGCAGACCACCACGGACAACGTGGGCATCAGCGTCTTCGTCATCTGCGCCAACGTCTGATCGACACGGCGTCATGGCCCGGCGCACCTGTCCGGGCCGGGCCGTCACGGCGCCGGCACGCGTGACAAGCCGTAGGCGTGACAGGCCGTACGCGTGACAAAAGGCCCCGACGGGCGAACCCGTCGGGGCCTTTCGCTGTTCAGTGGCGGTGATGCTGAGGTGCGGACCGTGCGGACCGTGCGGACGGTTCGGTCAGGGGCGGCTGGGACGACCTCATGACGCCTCCCCGCGGGTGCGCACGTAGCGCCACCCGAAAAGGAGCGCCCCCAGCGCTCCCCCGACCGCACCGGCCCCGCACATGACCGTCGCCCAGAGGGCCATGTCCTGTGTGATCCACAGCAGGCTCACCACGACCAGCGCCAGGGAGAACAGGAATCGCTCTCCATGGCGCGGGTTGCGGGGACCCGTCAGTCCCGGGTGTTGGTGCACGTGTAGGTAACGCCCTTCATGCGGATGTCCCGCCACCCGATGAGGGGAGCGATATCGGTGCCGCCACCACCGCCGCCATCCTTTTTCCGGCAGTAGTAACCGAGCGCGTCGAGCTTTCCGAGGGCGCTCTTTGCCTGGTAGTTCCGGTACGACCTCATCATGGCCGCTCGCTTTTCCGCGGGCGTGGCATTCTTTGCCTTGGTGTAGGCGTAGCACCCGACGCTGGCGCCGATGCCCACCCACGACGCGCCCTTGGCCAGGGCCTTGGACAGGCCTGCCGCGCCACTGCCGATCCCGAGAACCGCGCAGATCTCATCGGCTCCGGCAGCGTTGACCTGCGCCTGCGTTGCCGCCCGCGACACTGCCGCATCCCCGTCGCGCTCCGCCGGAGCTGCATTCGCCGTCTGTGCGCCAATGCCGAACATGGTGCCGGTCATGGCGAAAGCGATAAGCGTGGATATCCCTTTGCTTCGTACGGTCACGAAGTCAACCCCCGAATTCCCCGTCTTGATCATTACGGGAAGGACGCTACCAGTACCGCTATATGCGTGCAATGGATATTTACTTTTTCTGGCGGCTCCTTGACGGGGCGGCGTCGGGAATCGGAAGAATCCTGCAAAATTCGATATATCGGGCCCTTGGTCGCGTGAACCCCAGGTCCTGTGAGAGGGGCCGGTGCCCTCGGCTGGCCGTGGTTGTGCGCTGCTGTTGGCGTACGGGTTGGCGTGCGCCACGGGTCTGCATCGCGCCATGGGTGACGCCTTCAATGGCGTCGCGCTTCGCCCCTCCGTCCCCGGCTCGACCTGCGACGACCCGCCGGATGACCCGCTCTCGGGCAACTGGCTGCATAGCCAGAGGCGTCATTCCCCGAGCCGATGGGAGCGGTCTCCGGTCGACGGGGATGAGGCTGATGCGGGGGGCAAGGTGGTTGGGGGCGACGCCCAGGTCTGGCACCCTCTTCGCTCCTGGCTGGGGCCGGCGATCAGGTTCATGACCTGCGTCGTTCCGCTGTGTCGCTCCTGCTCGACCTCGGCGTGCCGCCCCACGCGGTCCGGCGGATCATCGGCCACAGCGGCATCGGGGTGACCATGAAGGCGCACACGCGTCGCAGGACGAGCAGCGGAAGGCACTCCGAAAGCTCGGCGACACGCTCGCCTGAGAGGTGCCACGGAGGCCGCCGGGGCGCAGAGTGCTGCCCCTGCCGTCCTGGCGGTCAGCTGGCTCTTTGTAGGCCAAACGGATGAGGCTCCGCCAACGCTGTTGCGATTATTTCGACTGTTGCGGATACTTCTATTAGTGAGCCAGTGCTGATCACAAACGAGACCGCCACGACATCTCGACCCAGGCAGTGAACCCCGCCGTCACGCCAGCGATCACGGGGCCACTGTCAACACGCCAGCCCGCCACCGCGCCAACGGGGCGGACTTTCCCTGGCGCCCACCCACCGCATGAGGGGCGCACCATGACCAAGACTGACATTCGTCCGGTGAAGCTCCCGGACGACAAGCAGGAGACCGCCAACCATGCCCTGGCAAGGGTTCGGACCTACCTGGCGGAACACCAGGATGCGGCCCAGATCCGCGTCAACGTTGAAGACGGAGGCGACCGTGAGCCCTTGGAACTGCCCCGTGAGGCTGTAGAGCTCCTCGCGTCGCTGCTTGCGCATCTCGGTGCGGGACGGGCGGTCTCCGTCGTCCCGTCTGATGCTGAACTCACCACCCAGCAGGCCGCCGACATGCTCAATGTGTCTCGGCCCTTCCTTATCGGCCTCCTGGGGGCCGGAGAGATCGAGTACCGGACCGTTGGGTCGCACCGCAGAATCACCGCGTCGTCCCTCCTGGAGTACCAGCGCAAGGACGATCACCGTCGCCGGCGGGTGGCTGATGAGCTCACCCAGCTCGGCCAGGAGATGGGAATGATCTAGGGCATGGCAGCTTTGACCTAAGTGTCTAGTGATCAACTGTGCCCCAGTGCCCGACTGGGGCACGGTCGTTTCGGTATATGCGGTCCAGTTCGAGCTGTTGGCGTACCGGTTGGCGTAGACGGCACGAAAGAGCCCCTCTCCGGTGTGGATGGAGAGGGGCTCATGCCCTGATGAGGGCTGCGGTGGCTGGGGCCGGGGTCGAACCGGCGACCTTCCGCTTTTCAGGCGGACGCTCGTACCAACTGAGCTACCCAGCCACGAAGTCCACGAGAGACTTCAGCGGTCCTGACGGGATTTGAACCCGCGGCCTCCACCTTGACAGGGTGGCGAGCACTCCAAACTGCTCCACAGGACCAAGCTCGTGCGAGCACTAGTCTCGCACAGGGTGTTGCGTGCCCCCAACGGGATTCGAACCCGTGCTACCGCCTTGAAAGGGCGGCGTCCTGGGCCACTAGACGATGAGGGCTGATGGCCCACCTGGGCGCTTCTCAGCGCGTCGGGGACGTGAGAAGCATATGGGATGGGAGGAGCGATCGCCAAAACGGTTTACGAAGCCGAGGGCGACGGGGTGGCTCCGGGGGAGTTCTCGGCCGGCAGATGGCGGCTGACCTCGGCCGTCGACAGCCCCAGACCGCCCAGCGTGATCTCGTCCCACGCCTGGAGCCGGCGGGTGTCCCGGTCCAGGTAGAGGATCGAGGCCTGCACCGGGTCCGGTTCCGCGTCGTCCACCGCGCGCAGCCCGCTGCCGCCCGTGGTGCCCTGGATCATCAGCCGGGTGCCGTGCCGCAGCACCTCGCTGTCGCGCCGGTGGATGTGTCCGGCCAGCGCCAGCGGCACCGTGCCGTCCGTCTCCGCCGCGGCGACGGGATTGTGGGCGACGGCGATGTCCACCGGCCGTCCGACGGCCTTCTGCAGCCGCAGCGCCGACGCCAGCTCCCGGCCTACCCGCTTCTCGGCCGGGTCACCGGCGGCCACGACCGATCGGTCGGGGGTGAACTGCGGGTCGCCGACGCCCGCGATCAGCAGTCCGGCGACCCGGACCGGCCTGCTGTCGTCCAGGACACGCACGCCCTTGCGCCCCGCCATCGACTTCTGGGTGGCGGCGGAATCGTGGTTGCCGCGCACCCAGACGTACGGGGCGCCGAGGCCGGAGACGGGGTCGAGGAAACCGTTCTCCGCCGCGCTGCCGTGGTCCATCGTGTCCCCGGAGTCGATGATCACGTCGATCTCGTACTGATCGACCAGCGACTCGATGATGTGCCAGGCCGCCGGGTTGAGATGGATGTCGGAGACGTGCAGCACGCGCACCGTCGTCGGGTCCGGCCGGTAGGCGGGGAGGGTCGAGGTGACGTCGTAGAGCTTGGTCACATTGGTCACCAGCCGGGCCAACTCCCGCTGGTAGACGTCGAAGTCGCTGACGATGCTGCGGGCGTTGCCGACCACGTTGGGCGCGCCGGCCAGCAGGCCGGAGAACTTCGGCTCCAGCACCGCCTGTGGATTCCAGGTCGCGTACGCCGCGCCGCCGGAGGCCGCGAGCAGGCCCAGCGCGAGCCCGCCCGCGACCAGCGCCCGCCGCGGGCGCCGGTAGACGGCCAGGCCGAGGGCGGTCGCGCCGGAGACGACGGCGACGCAGGAGCGCAGGGCCAGATCGGAGGTGCCGGCGGTGACGTCGCGCGTGACCTCGTCCTGGAGGCCGGAGATCCGCTCGGGATGGTCGACGAGGGCCTGGGAGCGGACCGGGTCGAGCTGGTCGACGTCCACGTCGAGCCGTATCGGGGCGACGTGGCTGCGGAGTTCGAGCGAACCGAGCGGCGAGACGTTCACCTTGGTGCCGCCGGTGAAGGACGGGCGCAGCGTCATCCGGGTGTCCACCGGGCCCACGGGGGTGCGGACGCTGCCGACGATCAGCAGCCCCAGCCATGCCCCGAGGAGGACCACCGCGGTCAGGCCGGCCGCCCGGGCGAGCGGGGACGGCCGAGGGGCGAGGGAGGCGGCGGGGAGTTCGCGGCCGGGCCCGGCGAGCCGGCGCCAGTGACGCGCCATGCTCGCGCCCGGGGCGCGCAGGGGATGGGGCGACCGTACGGGTTCGCGATCCATTGGGGCCGTATGCCCGTGCGCCACGGCCGGTATGCCGGGGACTACGGGAGCGCCGGGAGCGCGGCGGCGGCGCCCCGGCGGCGCGGCCCGCACCGGCCCGCACCGGCCGGCACCGGCTGGCACCGGCTGGCAGCGGTCGGCGGGGATCTGGTGGCGGGGCAGCTACCTGGTCGGCTGCGACGGCCCCCGGTCCACCGTGCGCAAGCTGCTGGACGTCCGCTTCCCC
>NZ_JBEOXS010000118.1:0-6630 GCF_040296705.1 Streptomyces sp. NPDC002055 | reverse complement strand
GGGCGGTTACGGCGGGGCGGCGCCCCAGGGCGGGGAGGGGGCGGAGGCGGCCGAGGGGAAGGGGCGGAGACGGCCGGCCGGGAAGAGAGGGCGCCGGCCTGCCGCCGGCCGTGCCGCACCGGTGGTCCGGGTCCGGGAGCCGGACGGGCCCGGTCCGGCGGGTGCGGCTCGGGCGGGTTTGGCTCAGGCGGGTGTGGCTCAGGCGGTGAAACGGCGGACGAAGCGTCGCTGCCAGGGGGTTTCCACCGCGTGCCGGTCGTAGTTCCGGCGGACGAAGTCCACCGCCTCCCGGGCCGGTACCCCGTCGAGGACGGCCAGGCAGGCCAGCGCGGTACCCGTTCGTCCGCGGCCACCGCCGCAGGCGATCTCCACACGCTCCGTCGCCGCGCGGGACCAGGCCTCGCGCAGCACGGCGCGGGCCCGCTCCGGGTCGCTGGGCAGCCGGAAATCCGGCCAGCGCAGCCAGACCGCGTCCCAGGGAACCTCCGGGGGCCGGCGGCCGAGCAGATGGACGGCATGGCCGGGGACCGCGCCGTCCGGCAGCGGGCGGCGCAGGCCGCGCCCCCGCACCAGGCGGCCGGAGGGCAGCCGCAGGACACCGGCGTCGGAGGCGTTCCAGGTCTCGGTCATCCACCTCACCGTAGTCGCACCGGCCACCCGGTGGGGGCCGTTCGGCCGGGACGGCGCAGACGAAGGGGCCTGCCCCCGACCCTCGGGTCACGGGCAGGCCCCACACCGTACCGGGACGGTTAGCGCCGGAAGCCGTAGTCCATCAGCTTCTTGGCGTCCGACGTGCGGTTGGCCACCGAGGAGGAGGCGAGGACGGTGCCGATGACCGTCTTGCCGCCCCGGGTCGCGGCGAAGACCAGGCAGTACTTGGCCTCCGGGCCGGAGCCCGTCTTCACGCCGATGGTGCCCGAGTAGCCGCCGAGCAGGTTGTTGGTGTTCGACCACGACATGTAGCGGTAACCGCCGTTGCGCGTGGTGACCTTCTGCTTGGTCGACTTCGTCTTCACGACCGTGCGGAAGGTGGAGTACTTCATCGCGTTGCTCGCGAGCTTGGTGATGTCGCGCGGCGTCGAGTAGTTCGAGCCGTTGCCGATGCCGTCGAACGAATCGAAGTGCGTATTCGTCAGACCGAGGCCCCGGGCGGTGGAGTTCATCTTGCCGATGAACGACTTCACCCGGGCGGACCGGGTGGAACCGCTGCCGAACTTGTCCGCCAGGGCGTAGGCCGCGTCGCAGCCGGACGGGAGCATCAGCCCGTACAGCAGCTGGCGGACCGTGACCTTGTCGCCGACGATCAGGTGGGCCGACGAGGCGGTGTTCGCGACGATGTAGTCGCTGTACGCCTTCTGGATCGTGACCTTGGAGTCCAGGTTGAGGTTGGGCTGCGCGAGCACCACCCGGGCGGTCATGATCTTGGTGGTGGAGCCGGTGGAACGACGGGTGTCGGCGCTCTTGGTGAAGAGGGTCTTGCCGGTGCCGTTGTTCATCACGTAGCCGCCCTTGGCGGCGATGGTGGGTGTCGCCAGCGTGGCGGCGGCCTGCGCCGGGGCGGCGAACGCCCCGGCCGACAGGACTGCTCCCGCCGTGACGGCAGCCACGGACACGCCTCTTGTGCCCTTAATGCCGGTTTTCAAGATAAATACTCCAAATGACCCTTTGGAGCGGCACCATGGAATGCCGCTTGCACAGGAGACGCTTGAGACACCCCGAAGGATGTGCTCTCGACGCGGAATTCTTCGGGAATTCCGTGGTGCCGGACCGGTGGTGGCGGAATGCGTACTCCGACCGCCCGATCCGGCTCCTCTCCCACCCGGATCACACCATGGTGAACGGGACTGCCGCGAGAGGCCCGTTCGCCATTCGGGGCGCCCGGCGCGTGCGGGCCGTGGTCAGCGGCAGGGAACCGTGCGCCTGTCGCGGGCGCGCCGCGGACGTCCCGGACGTGACCCGCGGTCCGCCCCGCGGTGCCCGGCCGGCCGCCCCGGAGGGCGGCCGGCGGCGCGGCGGGACGTCCGCGGGACGTCAGCCGCTCGGCGGAGGGAGGTGGGCCGGCCGGCCGGAGCCCCGGGTGACGGAGTATCCGCCGATGGCCGCCAGCGCGCCGAGCACACCCCCGGCCACCGTCCACAGCCAGCGGTCCGACCACCATCCGGAGGACCAGCCGCCCTCCGGTTCGACGGCGGCCGGCGGGGCCTTCGCGGCGGAGGCGTCCTCGTCCTCCGCGGCGGCGGCCGCACCGGCGTGCGGCACGAGCGGGGAGGCGAGCGCACCGTCCACCGCCGACCCGCCGCCCTCGTCCGAGGACGTCACGCGGACGGCCGCCCGGACCGGCAGTCCGAGGTCCCGCTCCTTCAGATCGAGCACGGTCAGCCGGATGTAGTACGCACCCGGCAGCGGGTCGTTCGACCAGGGCTCCGCCCAGCCGCGTACCGTCCGCAGGGTGCAGGACAGCGTGACCGACCGGTCGTCGGCCTCCGCCGTCCGGGTCCGGCTGCCGTACTGGCAGTCCTGGCGGCGGCGCAGCCCGTCATGGACGTCGATCCGCCAGGTGGACGCCCCCTGCCGGGTGGCCGACTCGGGCAGCGTCACCGTGGCCTTCACGGTCGCCCGCCGGCCCGCATCGGCCGGGAACACCCAGTACAGGTAGTCGCCGGCGGACGCGTCCGCGGTGGCGCGCTCTCCCATCCGGACCGGCGTCGCGGTCCGGAAGCCGGTACCCGCCCCGGTCCGCGCGTCCCCGCCGCCGTCGGCCGGATCGTCCGCCACGGCGGAACCGGCCGCTCCCAGCAGAGCGGCACCGGCGAGCAGCGCACCGGTCAGTACCGTTGCGATCCGCATCAGTTGGTCCTCCAGACGGTGATGCGCCAGCGCGTGATCCAGCCCCAGAGCAGACCGGCCAGCAGGCCGGTGAGCACCAGCACGCCGAGCAGCCACCAGCCGCGGCCGAGGCCGAAGGCCGCCACGTCCGAGGGCTCGTCGGGGGAGTCCACCAGGTCGACGGTCAGCTCCAGCGGCATGCCCGGGGTGGTCTTCACCGAGGCGGGCGCCGAGAAGGAGTTGCTCACCTGCAGGCAGACCGTCTCCGCCGCCGGCTCCTGCGCATCCTGCGCGTCCTGCGGTGCCTTGGGGTAGCGCAGGCCGGTGGAGATCATGTCCGTGCGGCCGTCGCCGGCCTCCGAGCCGCGGACGATCTCTCTGCCGTGCGTGGTCACCGCGCGCAGCAGGACGCCGTAGTCGTTGTTGACGGCCCGGTCGGCGCCGATGCTCACCGAGGCGCGCAGCTCCTGCCCCGGCTTGACGTCCACCCGGTACCAGCGGTGCTCGCCGAACCTCTCCCGGTCGGTGTAGAGCCCCGCCTTCAGGCCGGGGGCGTCGGCGCACCGGTCGGCGCCCTCGGTCGCGACCGGAGTGGCGACCGGGTCCGCGGCGCGGTCGACCAACTGCTTGACGCGGCCCGAGAGCTCGTCGGTGTGCTGCACGGAGGTGTAGGTGCCGCCGGTGGCCTCGGCGATGCAGACGAGCTGTTCGCGGGTCTTGGCGTCCGGGATCAGCCCCAGGGTGTCGACGACGAGATGGGTGCCCTTCGCGGCGATCTCGCGGGCGACCTCGCACGGGTCGAGCGGGGCGCAGGTGTCCTCGCCGTCCGTGATGAGCACGATCCGCCGGGTGGCGTCGCCGCCTTCGAGGTCGTCGGCCGCGCCCAGCAGCGCGGGGCCGATCGGTGTCCAGCCGGTGGGTGCCAGGGTGGCCACCGCCGTCTTCGCCTCGGTGCGGTCGAGCGGGCCGACGGGGTAGAGCTGCTCGGTGTCCTCGCAGCCGCGCTTCCGGTTCTCGCCGCGGTAGTTGGCGCCGAGGGTACGGATGCCGAGCCGGACCTCTTCCGGTGTCGCGTCCAGCACCTCGTTGAAGGCGCGCTTGGCCGCCAGCATCCGGGACCGTCCGTCGATGTCGCGAGCGCGCATCGAGCCACTGACGTCGAGCACCAGCTCGACCTTGGGGGCTTCCTTGGCCGCCGGTTCGTCGGCGGCGGCGTGGGCCGGGAAGGGCCCGGCGGCCAGGGCGACGAGCAGGCCGCCCACCCCGGCCGCCCGCCGTATTCTCTTGATCATCGCCGGATCCTATGGAGCGGCGGGCCCGGTCTCCAAACCGGCTGCTCCGACGGCCGCTTCGCCCGTGAGCCCTGGGCCTCGCTCCCTCCCGGCCGCCGGATCCGGCCCCGGCCCCGGGTGAACTCCGGGACCGGGCCGCACCGTTGACTGTCGGAAAGGCCGAGGAGGGCCGCCGATGGCAGGAGTTGTCAGCTGCGGGCCATCTCGGCGAGGTGCCGGGTGAGGGTGTCGAGCCCCTGGAAGGTGGCACCCAGCAGCGCGACGTGCTTCCAGTGCAGCGTGCCGTCCGGACCGATGAGGAACACCGCGCGCCGCAGCCCGATGCCGGGCGCCGCGATGCCCAGCGAGCGGGCGACGGCGCGGTCGGTGTCGGCGAGCAGCGGCATCCTCAGGTCGTGCCTGCGGGCGAACCGCTCATGGCTGTCGACGTCCTGCGGGCTGATCGCCCACACCTCCGCGTCCTGCTCCCGGAACTGCTCCAGACCGGACGAGTAGGAGCACAGCTGCTTGGTGCAGACGGCCGTGTCGTCACCGGGGTAGAAGGCCAGCACGAGCGGCCTGCCGCGGTGCCGGGAGAGGGCGTAGTCCCGCCGTTCGAAGGTGTCACCGGTCAGAACGCCGCCGGGCAGGACGAAGTCGGGCACGGCGGCGCCGATGCGCGGTGCGGAGGCCATGAGTCGGTCCAATCGGTACGGGAACGGGCGGGCTGCGGCACGGATCGCGCGCCGCACGCCCCCGGCGCGCGGGCGGCCCGTCCGCGAGAGGGACGATACTGCCCCCGGGCCGGTCCCCGGACGGCGCGCTCCCGGGGGAGGGCGCCGCCGCGGAACAGGGGCCCGGGCGACGAGCTCTCGGACGACGCCGTTCCGGGCGACGCGGTCTCAGGCGATGAGGTCTCGGGCGACGGGGTCCCGGCGACGCTGTCTCAGGCGACGCCGAGCACGATCTTCCCGCGGGTGCGCTGCGTCTCCCCGAGACGGTGCGCGTCGGCGGCGCGTTCCAGCGGGAACGTCTCGGCCACCTCCACGTCGATCGCGCCCTCCTCGATCAGCCCGGCGATGCGGGTGAGCGCCGCGCCGTCCGGCTCGACCAGGAACGGGCTGGTCCGCAGCCCGCGTTCCGCGGCCCGTGCGGCGAGTTCCGGGGACACCCCGCCCGGCACGGCCACCAGCAGACCGCCCGGCCGCAGCACATCGAGCGAACGGGTACTGGTCGCGTCGGCCTCGTCGCCGAGCAGGTCCACCACCACGTCGATGTCCTCGACCACGTCCTCGAAGCGGTCGGCGGTGTAGTCGACCAGCGCGTCGGCGCCCAGGCCGCGCAGCCACGCGTGCTTGCCCGCACGGGCCGTACCCGTCACATGGGCCCCGAGGTGACGGGCGATCTGTACCGCGAAGTGCCCCACTCCGCCCGCGGCGGCGTGGACGAGAACACGCTGCCCCTGCCGCACACCGGCGGTGTCGACGAGGATCTGCCAGGCGGTGAGCGCGGCCAGCGGCACCGCGGCCGCTCGGTCGTGGCCGAGGGCGGCGGGCTTGCGGGCGAACTGCCGGGCCGGCGCGGTCACGTACTCGGCGTACGCCGACGCCGCCCGCGGGAACCAGGGCATGCCGAAGACCTCGTCACCGACCTCCAGGGTGTGCACGCCGAAGCCGACCTCCTCCACCACACCGGAGACGTCCCAGCCCAGGGTGAACGGCGGCTCGCCCAGCACGCCCGCCATGCCGCCCCCGGAACGGGTCTTCCAGTCGACCGGATTCACTCCCGCGGAGTGGACCCGCACCAGGACCTCGGTCGGCAGCGGCACCGGCCGCGGGACGTCGGCGGGGCGCAGGGTCTCGGGTCCGCCGAAGGCGTCCTGCACGATGGCGCGCATGGTGGACGGGGCGGGGGTGGAGCTGGTCATCGGGTCTCTCCTCGAACGCGGATACCGTCGCGCACCCAGGGGGATGCGCACTGCCGCGGGCCCGGATCGTCGCCCGCGCGGCATGCCGGAAGCTATCCCCGAGGCGGTAGTAACCAGCAAGGGCGTCTACTATCCATGGGGAAGTGACCAGGCCAGGAGGTATCCGTATGACCGCGAGCTGCACCACGGGCAGCCACGACCAGCACGATGTCTATGCCGCGCTGTGCCCCGGACGCGAGGTCTTCGACCTGCTGGCCAACAAGTGGACCGCCCTCGCGATCGGCGCCATGGAGGAGGGGCCGCAGCGTTTCGGCGTCCTCCAGCGCCGGCTGCAGGGCGTCAGCCCGAAGGTACTGACCGCGACCCTCCGGCGGCTGGAGGCCGGAGGCTTCGTCGACCGGACCGTCATCCCCGCCGTCCCGCTCCACGTCGAGTACGCGCTGACCGACCTCGGCCGCAGCGTCGCCCGCCCGCTCGCGGCGGTCCGGCACTGGGTGGAGGCCCACCTGGACGAGATCGGCACCCCATCCGGAGCCGCCTGACCGGCGCCGGACGCGGACGGCCCGGACCGGCCCGCCGCCCGGACCGGCCCGCCGCCCGGCCGGG
>NZ_JBEOXS010000117.1:0-6651 GCF_040296705.1 Streptomyces sp. NPDC002055 | reverse complement strand
GGCCTCCGGGGTGGGGGTTTCGTCACGGTATATTTACGGCCCTGGGGGCCACAAATACACGGAAGCTTCCGGAACCCCCCACCCCTGCGCCCCCACCCCCTTGCGTTCAGACCACCGGCCCGTCGTAGCGCGCCGCCGCGTTCACCTCGCCCTGCGGCACCGGGCCCTTATGTCCGGACCACCGGCCCGTCGTGGCGCGCCCCCTGGTGTTCGCCCCGCCCTGCGGGCCCCGCTGCCGTCGTGTCCGGGCCGGTGGCGCTGCGCCTCTGGGTTCATCTCGTGTTGTCGGCCCGGAGCCCCACCTGGCCTCCCTTGAGGTCCAGGGGGCGGCACCGCGTCTTTGTGTCCGGACTCCGGGAGTGCCGGGTTCGCTGCCGCCGGAACCGCCCGGTCGGGGGGAGCGATTCCGAACCGGCCGTGGGGGCGGCTCGGATGGCTTAATGTACGTCGGGCCGCTTCGTGGGCGACCGTCCCCATCGTCCGGGGGTGCACCGGACGAGCGACGTTCTGGAGGGAGCCGGTGACTGTGCCGGAGAGCCGGGTCGTGTCGGCGGGCCCATCCCCGTCGGGCACCGCCGCGCTGGAGGTCGTTCCGCTCGGGGACCGGGCCGGGGTGCGGGTGGTCGGGGAGATCGGCCTGAGCACCGGTACGGTGTGGCAGCGGCAGCTGGACCACCTGGTCGGCCAAGGTGAGGATGTCCGCCTCGAACTGTCCGGGGTCGAGTTCGTCGATGTTGCGGGGGTGTCGGCCCTGGCACGGGCCGCCCAGCGGCTGGACGCCGGACGACGCATGGTTCTGGTCCGGCCGCCCACGACCCTCCTCCGCACGCTGGAGATGTTCTGGCCCGGCCTGGCCGCGATCGAGGTGACCACGTGCTGAGTACGGAGACCGTCGCCGGCTCCTTCGCGCACCCCGCGCTGTTCTACCGCGACACGGACGAGTACCTGGCGGGCACGGTGCCGTTCGTGCGCGCGGGAGTTGCCGCGGGCGAGCCGGTGGCGGTGGCCGTTCCGGCCGACGGCCTCGCCGCCATCCGGGCCGAGCTGGGGCAGGACGCCGGGAGCGTGCGGTTCCTCGACATGACGCGGGCCGGGAGGAATCCCGGGCGGATCATTCCGGGGGTGCTGCGGGCCTTCGCCGACCGCCATCCCGCGGGCCGCGTGCGCATCATCGGTGAGCCCATCTGGGCGGGCCGCACCCCGACCGAGTACCCGGCGTGCGTCCAGCACGAGGCGCTGATCAATGTCGCGTTCCACGGGCGGGCCGTCACCATCCTCTGCCCGTACGACGCCGGCCGGCTGGCTCCGGAGGTGATCGCCGACGCACGGGCCACTCACCCCGTCCTCATCGAGGACGGCCGGACCCGCACCAGTGATGCCTTCGCCCCCGAGCAGGCGATCGCCGACTGCAACCAGCTGCTGGTCGCCCGTGCCGGAGCCGCGGCGCTGACCTTCGACGCCGAACTCCTCCCCGCTGCCCGGCACTTCGCGGTCGGGCAGGCGGCGCGGCTCGGACTGGCGGGCCGGCGGCTGGACGACCTGGCCCTGGCCGTGGCGGAGCTGACCACCAACAGTGTGGTGCACGGCGGAGGTTCGGGCACCGTCCGGGTCTGGGACGAGGACGGGCAGGTGGTCTGCCAGGTCGAGGACCGGGGGCTGCTCCGCGACCCGCTGGCCGGCCGCCGCCCGCCCCTGCGCGACCAGTTGGGCGGCCGGGGCCTGCTGCTCGTGCACGAGGTCTCCGACCTGGTCCGGGTGCACACCGGCGCGGAAGGGACGACGGTCCGGTTCCACTTCGGCCCGTGACCGGCCCGGCCGCGAGCTCAGGGGTCACCCAAGGCCGCTCGAGTTGTCCTGAAGCCGCCGCGCTCAGTTCGCCGGAGGCGCTGGGCGCGCGGCGGGCGTCCGCGCCGGCGCGGTCCCACCCGGCCGGTCGGCATTCGCCCTCTCGTCGGCGCCCGACAGCCAGAAGCAGACCGGTGGCAGCGCGAGTTCGACGGCCGTGAGGAGGATCTGGAACCAGTGCGGCTGCCCGTGCACGGCCAGGGACAGCAGCCGGCCCACGCCGCCCAGCAGAAAGACACCCGCGAGCAGGCGCACCGCCCGGGCCGGAATCGGCGACCGGCGGGCAGCCCAGATCCAGGCGAGGCCGTACCCCAGGAAGATCGCGCCGTAGTACCGCTCCCGGCTGTCGACGGTGGCGCCGGCCGAGCCCTCCCCGGGCACCGAGTCGATGCCGAGGGCGAAGTGGAACACGCCGATCGCCACACAGGCGTACCTGCGTTCTCCCGGGCCGTGCTGCTCGACATGTGCCTCGGTGCGCTGCTGGGAACACTGGGCGCGGTCATGGACCTGGACCTCGACGGGGCCCCGGACCGCCCCGGCGCTCCGGCCGGCGGCTGAGCGTCATCCCCCGCCGTCGGCCGGACGCCTTCATCAGCCCTGGTTGCCGCTCGGTGCCGCCGCCGCGCGGAACACTCACGGAGATGGTGGCCCCCGGGGGCGGTTCCCGGCCGGTTCTAGACTGGGGTCGTACCCGGCTCCGGCCGCGCACGACCGGCCTGGAACCGCACGAAGAGCGCCGAACCCCAGCACCGAGCATCGAGCACCACGGAGCCCAGAGGGAGAGCCGTACCGTGACCGAACGCAAGCCCCCCGGTGTCAGCTTCGAGTCGTGGACGGACCGGCAGATCCGCGAGGCGGCGGACCGCGGCGACTTCGCCGACCTCCCCGGCTTCGGGAAGCCCCTCCCCGGTCTCGACCGGCCGTACGACGACATGTGGTGGGTCAAGGAGAAGATGCGCCGGGAGAACCTGTCGTACCTGCCGCCGGCGCTCGCGCTGCGCAAGGAGGCGGAGGACGCCCTGGAAGCGGCCTCGCGGGCACGTACCGAGGCCGAGGTCCGGCGCATCCTCGACGAGGTGAACGAGAAGATCCGGGAGGCGCTCCGGCGGCCGCCCGCCGGGCCACCGCTCAACCTGACCCCGTTCGACGTGGACGACGTGGTGCGCACCTGGCAGGCGGGGCGCCGGGACTGACCGCCGCGGCTCCCGGGCGGCGGGACACCGTCTTCCGGCCGGCGCCGTGCCGATGTGCGTCGGCGCATCCCGTCTCCGGTGCCGGTCGGCCGCCGTCAGCGCGCCGGGGGCGGGGAGAGCGGGACGGGCGGGGTCCGCAGGGCGGTGAAGACCGACCACACCACCGAGACCAGCGGGACGGCGACGACGGCCCCGAGCACCCCGGCCGTGACACTGCCGCAGATGACCGTCAGCGCCACCACCACGGGATGCAGCCGGACGGCCCAGCTCATCACGAACGGGTGCAGCACATGGCCCTCGATCTGCCCGATGACCACGATCAGCAGCGCCACGCCCCCGGCCACCAGCGGGCCTTCGGTGGCCAGGGCCACCACCGCGGCCACGGCCAGGGCCACCGGTGAACCGATCAGCGGGACGAAGGCGGCGAAGAACTCCAGCACAGCCAGGGGCAGCGCCAGCGAATCCCCAGGGCGAAGAGGGCCGTCCCGACGAGGACGGCGTTGATGGCCGCGATCAGCACGATGCCCCGGGTGTACCCGGTGAAGGTCCGCCACGCGGCCCGCCCCGCGAGACGGGCCGGAGGGCGGGTGCGGAGCGGCAGCTGACCGTCGAACCAGCGCCACATCCGGTCCCCCGAGTGGAGGAAGAAGACCGAGCAGAACAGGGCCAGGGCCGCCACGGTCAGAGCCTTCATCACCCGGTCCGCACCGGTCAGCGCGGTGCTGATCAGGGTCGAGCGGTGGCTGGAGACGAACCGGGACACCCGCGCCTGCACATCGGAGAGCGCGTCGGGCCGCATATGGACCGGCGGCCCCTCCAGCCAGTCCTCGATCCTGGCCACCCCGCCGTCGAACTCCCGGCGCAGCCCCTGCCACTCACCGGCCACGTTGGCCCCGATGAGGCTGAG
The DNA here is from genome assembly GCF_040296705.1 of Streptomyces sp. NPDC002055. Lineage (NCBI taxonomy): Bacteria > Bacillati > Actinomycetota > Actinomycetes > Kitasatosporales > Streptomycetaceae > Streptomyces > Streptomyces sp. NPDC002055. The sequence continues at coordinate 2,706 of NZ_JBEOXS010000117.1, read as the reverse complement.
CACCCCGAACAGCAGCAGGAGGCCGAGCAGCAGGGCGAGGGCGACGGCGGCGTACCGGGGCACCCGGCGGTTCAGCAGATCGGCCACCGGCCCCAGCAGCGCCGTCAGCACGAGGGCGAGGAACACCGCGACGGTCACCAGGTGGAACCGCCCCAGCGCGACGAAGATCCCGTAGACCACCGCACCGACGACGATCAGGCGCCACCCGTAGGCGGCGGCGAGGGCCAGCGCGGGAGAGACGGCCGCGGGGGCGCCGGGGGCGCCGGGCCGGGAGGCACGGGCCGTCCGCTTCCGGAGGGTCCGCGCGCGGCCGGACGGACGCCGCGCGCCGGCCCCGTACCGCCGTGCCCCGTCGCCGCGGTCCGCGGCACCGCTCCGCCCGCCGGATCGGCTTCGCACCTGGCCGCCACCGCCTCCCGCCCCTCCCGCACCGGGTCCACGAGGGGACGGCCCGGCCCGCGAGGGGACGTCTGCCGGACGGGAGGCCGGCTCCCGCCCACCGCACGTACCCCAGAGCTGGTATCACCCCGGGCCGGTTCCGACACGCGGCCGGCGCCCCGTTCCCCCGAAGGCACGCGGCCGACCGGGGGCGGGACGCCGGCCGGCCCGGGTCGTACGCCGCCTCCGGCCGCGTGCCGTGTCGCCGATGGTCCGGGGGGACCGGACGGTGATCGGTACGGCCGGACGCACGGGACCGGTCGGGGCGCGGCCCGCCCGGCCGCCCGGGTGCCGGGCCCCTGGGCGCGGCACCGGCCTGCGACACCGCCGCATCCGTTGCCCCTTCAACTTCCTTGCCGGAGCGTGCAGTTGGTTCCGCCGGAGGGCCATCCCGGCGTCCCGGCGGAATCGGTGACCCGGTACCTTCTGTCCATCCCGAGCAGGCCCTCAGCGGCCGTTCGGGCCGATTCCCACCGTAAGAAGGAAAGTTCTTGGCCCATCACCGGCTCCGCCGCCTGATACCGACGTCCGTCGTGCTGACGACCGTGCTCACGGCGTTCCCGACGGCTTCGGCGCAGGCGGCGGACACACCCCCCACCCCCCATCTGGACTCGATCGAGAAGTCGCTCCGCGAGACCTCCCCCGGGCTCGAAGGCTCGGTCTGGCAGCGCACGGACGGCAACCGGCTGGACGCCCCGGCGGGCGATCCGTCGGGCTGGCTCCTGCAGACCCCCGGCTGCTGGGGCGACGCCGCGTGCAAGGACCGCGCGGGAACCCGGAAGCTGCTCGACCGGATGACCCGGAACATCGCCGAGGCGAAGCACACCGTGGACATCTCGTCGCTGGCGCCGTTTCCCAACGGCGGTTTCCAGGACGCCATCGTCGCCGGCCTCAAGGAGTCGGTCGCGGCGGGACACTCCCCCCGCGTCCGGGTCCTGGTCGGCGCCGCGCCGGTCTACCACCTCAATGTGCTCCCGTCCCACTACCGGGACGAGCTGATCGACAAGCTCGGCCCGGCAGCGGAGAAGGTCACGCTGAACGTCGCGTCGATGACCACGTCCAAGACGTCGCTCTCCTGGAACCACTCCAAGCTCCTCGTGGTCGACGGCAGGACGGCGGTCACCGGCGGCATCAACGGCTGGAAGGACGACTACCTCGACACCACACATCCGGTGTCGGACGTCGACATGGCGCTGAGCGGGCCCGCGGCACGCTCGGCGGGCGCGTACCTGGACACGCTGTGGGGCTGGACCTGCGAGAACGCGTCGCGTCCCAGCAAGGTCTGGCTCGCCACCTCGCGGGGCGCCTCCTGCATGCCGTCGCTGGAGAAGGAGCAGGGCGCGAAGGAGCAGGGCGCGAAGGAGCAGGGCGCCTCGCCCGCGCAGGCCCCGGGCGACGTCCCGGTCCTCGCGGTCGGCGGCCTGGGCGTCGGCATCAAGGAGTCCGACCCGTCCTCCGGTTACCACCCGGACCTGCCCACCGCCCCCGACACGACCTGCTCGTTGGGGCTGCACGACAACACCAACGCCGACCGTGACTACGACACGGTCAACCCCGAGGGGAACGCGCTGCGGGCGCTCATCGCGAGCGCGCGCAGCCACGTCGAGATCTCGCAGCAGGATCTCAACGCCACCTGTCCCCCGCTGCCCCGCTACGACCTGCGGGTCTACGACGCGCTCGCCGCCAAGCTGGCGGACGGCGTGAAGGTCCGGATCGTGGTCAGCGACCCGGCCAACCGCGGGGCCGTGGGCAGCGGAGGCTACTCGCAGATCAAGTCCCTGGACGAGATCAGCGACATCCTCCGCAAGCGGCTGGCCGTGCGCACCGGTGACGACGGGGAGGCGTCGCGGACGATGTGCCGGAACCTCCAGCTGGCGTCCTTCCGCAGCTCTCCGGCGAGCACCTGGGGCGACGGCAAGCCGCAGGCGCTGCACCACAAGCTGGTCTCGGTGGACGACTCGGCGTTCTACATCGGCTCCAAGAACCTCTACCCGGCGTGGCTGCAGGACTTCGGCTACATCGTCGAGAGCCCGGCGGCGGCGAAGCAGCTGAAGAGCGAGCTGCTGGCACCTGAGTGGAAGTACTCGCAGGAGTCGGCGACGGTCGACGCCGAGCGCGGCATCTGCCCGGGCTGAGGCCCGGACCGGGTTCCCGGATCCCGGGCAGGGGTCTTGGGAGCGGCGTCCTTCGGGCATCGCGGGGCCGGACGGCTCCGCGATGCCCGCGGACGGGGCGGGGCGGGGCCGAACAAGACCCCCCCCGCCCCCC
>NZ_JBEOXS010000116.1:0-7127 GCF_040296705.1 Streptomyces sp. NPDC002055 | reverse complement strand
CTGCGCTCTCCTCCCTCCGCCTTGCGATCGCACGCACCGGACACCTCCGGCCCCGCCCTTCGGGCGGACGACGCTACTTTCGAAACACGCCCTAGTTGCCCCGCGGCCGTCGCCTCGCCCGCCACACCAGGAAGAGCGCGGAGGCGACGGCCGCCGTGCGCAGCGCCACCGGCCAGGTCTCACCGAGCGCCGCGGCCATCCCGTCCTTCGGGACGGGCTCCCCCCAGCGCCCCTCGACCCGCCCCCACAGCCAGACGACGGCACTCGCCGCGACCAGCCCCGGCAGCCCGACCGCGGCGAACTTCGCCTCGATCCGGGACAGTCGGCGCGTGCCGTACGCGACGACCCACCCCAGGCCCAGCAGCACCAGATTCCCCAGCACGGCCCCCGCCACCAGCAGCCCGGCGGCGATCACCAGCAGCGGACTGAGCGGCGCCCGCGTCTCCTCCCGGCGCCGCGCGACCACCCGCCGCACCAGCCCGGCCCCCCGAACCCGCGGGACCGGCTTCTCCTCCGCCTTGGCGGGCTCCGGGGCGCTCTCCACCGCGGCGCGCTCCGGCGGTTCGAGCATCTCGGGGATCTCGATCCCCCCGCTGAACCCCGGAACGGACTGCCCCGGCCCGCCGAACGGCCCCGGCTCGACCCGCCACCAGTCGGTGACCGGCACCCGCGGCCCGAGCTCGTCCTCCCCCGCCAGATGCGGCGGCGCGGCACCGGACGCCTGCCGCTGCACGGGCACCTGGGGCTTCACCAACGGCACGGCGGCCGGCGACGGAACGTCGGGCGCCTCCCCCGCACCGCCCACCACCTCGGCGGGCGTACCCAACTTCCCCAGAATCCGCTTCACCGCCGCGGGACTGTCGGCCCCGCCGGCCCGCTGCTGCTCGATCTCCGAGCGCAGCCGGGTGACCAGCCGCATCCGGTCCCCGGACGGCATCTGCTGCTGCTGAGCCAGGTCCCCGACCCGGCTCAGATAGTCGAAGACGACCCGATCGCTCTCGATCCCCACCAAATCCCCTGCGGGCGCGCACTGGTTGACGACCTCCTCGACGGTACCGGCTCCACCGCCGATTGCCCCCATGGCACACGCCCCGGGACAACGAGGGTCCGCAACCACTCGCACACTCAACGGCATACGACGGGCCGCAGGGGGCCGCCGCACGCAAGGGATGGGAGCGCAGAGCTGGACGGACATGACGGCGCGGTGCCACCGGGCCGGTGGCCCGAACACAAGAAGGCAGGGGCGCAGCGCCGGGTGAACGCAAGGGGGTGGGGGCGCAGGGGTGGGGGGTTCTGGAAGCTGCCGGATATTTGTGGCCCCCCGGGCCGTAAATATCCGTTCCAGAACCCCCCACCCCGGAGCCCCCACCCCCGAAACCCACCACACACCCGCACCCGCACCCGCACCCGCACCCGCACCCGCACCCGCACCCGCACCCGCACCCGCACCCGCAGAACCAACGACGCCCCGCACCCGAAAACCACACCCCATCCCCACACCCCATCCCCACGCCCACCCAGCCGGCGCCACGCGGCGCCCCCACAACGCCACCCCCGTCCCCACCCCCCGCGGAGCGGCTATCGTGGGGCGGATGGCCGACAAGCGGAACCGGGAGGAGCGCGTGCCGACAGACCCCCGCCGCCGCAGTACGGGCGCCGCCACGGGCAGCTCCACCAGGACCGGAACCCCCGCCACCGGTACCCCCGACTCCACGCAGGCCCCGGGCACCGGCACCGGCACCGGCACCCCCGTCCCCGGCACCTCCAGCGACACCGGCACCCCCACCGCACCCGGCACCCCCGGCACCCCCGGCACCCCCGGCACCCCGGAAAACACCACCACCCCCCGAACCCCCCGAACCCTCGCCGAAGAACTCCGCACCCGCCCCGACCCCGCCCTCGCCACCCTCCTCCGCACCCGCCCCGACCTCCTCTCCCCCGTCCCCGGCGACCTCACCCAGCTCGCCACCCGCGCCGGCACCCGCGCCTCCGTCGTACGGGCCCTGGAACGGCTCGACCGGTTCGCGCTGCAGACCGCCGAGGCGCTGGCGATCGCCCCGGACCCCTGCCCGTACCCCACCCTCCTCGGCCTGATGGCGGGCGACTCCGGCGACGAGGTCATCGAACGGGAGCTGCCCCGCGCGCTCACCACGCTGCGCGCCCAGGCCCTGGTCTGGGGCGGGGAGGAGCGGCTGCGCCTGGTCCGCACCGCCCGCGAGGTACTGGCCGGCGGCACCGCACTCGCCTCGTCCGGCACGGCCGCACCCGCCCTCCCGGGCCACACCTCCCCCACCGGAGCAGGACGACCCGCCACCGGAGCGGGACGGCCCGTGACCCACGCAGGACGACCCGTCGGCGCGGCACGTCCTCCCGCTGGGCCAGCACGGACCAGCCCCACCGGCCTGGGCCCGACCGTGGCCGAGGCGGCCACCGGGATGTCCCCCGGCCGGCTCCAGGAGATCATCGCCACGGCGGGGCTGCCCGCCACGCACGACCCGGTGACCGCGATCGACGCGCTCACCGCCCTGTTCGAGGACCGCACGCGGATGGCGGCGCTGCTCGCCGAGGCCCCGGAGGAGTCCCGGGAGACGCTGGCCCGCCTCGTCTGGGGCCCGCCGTTCGGCACGGTCCCGGCGAACCCGTCGCCGCAGGTCCGCTGGCTGACGGCCCGCGGTCTGCTGCTTCCCACCGGCTCCGGCACCGTCGCCCTGCCGCGCGAGGTCGCCCTGCATCTGCGCGACGGCCGGGCCCACCGCACCCCGGAGCCGCTGCCGCCCGCGCTGGAGCCGGTGGCCGAGCACCGGCCGGGCGTGGTGGACGCGACGGCGGCGGGCCAGGCGTTCGCCGCGCTGGGCGTCGTCGAGGACCTGCTCAAGGCGTGGGAGCTCGGCGGGCCCGGGGTCCTGCGGGCCGGGGGCATGAGCGTCCGCGATCTCAAGCGGACCGCGACCGCTCTCGACACCGACGAGCCGACGGCCGCGTTCTGGCTCGAACTCGCCTTCGCCGCCGGGCTCCTGGCGTCCGACGGCGAGGCCGACGAACGGTTCGCGGCCACCCCCGCGTACGACGAGTGGCTGCGCCGGCCCGCGGAACAGCGCTGGTCCGCGCTGGCCGCGGCCTGGCTGACCGCGACCCGCACGGCGGGCCTGGTCGGCGGCCAGGACGCCAAGGGCCGCACGCTCTCCGCGCTCGGCCCGGGGCTGGACCGTTCACCGGCCCCGCACTTCCGCCGCCGCACCCTCGAACTGCTCGCCATGCTCCCGGACGGCGGAGCGCCGCAGCCGGACGCGGTCCTGGCCCGCCTGCGCTGGGAGCACGGCGCCCCGGCCCGCCCGGGCGAGGCCCCGGGCCAGGAGTCGGGCCCGGGCCCGACCGGACACCCGCACCAGTACGCGCACCCCCACCCGCACCACCACCCCCACCCGCACTCCCACCCCCACCCGGACGACCTCCGCTCCCGGATCGCCCGCTGGACCCTGGCCGAGGCCGAACGCCTCGGGGTCACCGGCCGCGGCGCGCTCTCCGCCCACGGCCGGGCCCTCCTGGGCACACCGACGGCACCGGGAGAGCGGGGCCCGGAAGCATCGGTCCTGGGCGAGCCCACCCCGGGTCAGCCCACCCCGGGCAGCCCCGCCACAGCACGGACGGAACCGGCCAGCGGCGCGGGCGACACGACGAGCCCCACCACGGCGAGCCCCACCACCATCGTGACCGGCTCGTCCCCGGCACCCGGCAAGGACGGCACAACGGCCAGCGCCCCCACCCCGGGCGACGCCGACGGCCGCATCCCACCCCAGCCGACCACTGCGAGCACCCCCGCCACCGGCCCCACCACCCCGGACACCGGCACCGGCACCGGAAGCGGCACCAGAAGCGGCAGCGGCAGCGGCACGCCCTCGGCCACCGAGACGCACCCCGCCGAAGTACACGCCGCAGCGGCCATCGCCGCCGCCCTGCTCGCCCCCAAGCTCCCCGAACCGCTCGATCACGTCCTCCTCCAGGCGGATCTGACGGCCGTGGCGCCGGGCCCCCTGGAGCGGCCGCTCGCCGAGATGCTCGGAGTGCTCGCCGACGTCGAGTCCAAGGGCGGCGCGACGGTCTACCGCTTCACCCCGGGCTCCGTCCGCCGCGCCCTGGACGCCGGACAGACCGCCTCCGACCTGCACGCCTTCCTCACCGAGCACTCCCGGACGCCCGTCCCGCAGCCGCTCAGCTATCTGATCGACGACGTGGCCCGCAAGCACGGGCACCTGCGCGTCGGAGCGGCGTCGGCGTACATCCGCTGCGACGACGACGCCCTGCTCGCGGAGATCCTCGCCGACCGGCGGTCGTCGGGGCTGCGCCTGCGCCGGCTCGCCCCCACGGTGCTGGCCACCCAGGCACCGCCCGACCAACTCCTGGAGTGTCTGCGGGACATGGGCTACGCGCCGGCCGCCGAGTCGGCCGAGGGCGACGTGGTGATCACCCGGGCCGACGCGCACCGCACTCCGCCGCGTACCGCGCCCGCCCCCGTCCAGGGCGGCCCGCCCGTCCCCGACGCCACGCTGCTCACGGCCGCGGTCAAGGCGATCCGCGCGGGCGACCTCGCCGCCACGGCCGTACGCAGGCCGGCGGCCGCGCAGGCGCCGGAGCCTCGGGAAGGCGCCCCGTCCGACGGCGGCCGGCTGCCCCGCACCACCTCCGCCGAGACGCTCGCCACGGTGCAGGCGGCGGCTCTCACCAGCAGCGCGGTGTGGATCGGCTATGTGAACGCCGACGGCGCGGCCAGCCAGCGGGTCATCGCCCCGGTGCGGGTGGAGGGCGGCTTCGTCACGGCCTACGACCACACGGCCGACGAGATCCGCACCTACCCCCTGCACCGCATCACGGGCGTCGCAGAACTCGCCGACGACCCGACCTGACCCCCGGCCCGGGGGCCGCATCACCGCTTCCCGGCTCTCCCGTTCCGCGCGTCCCGCAAAGCCTCGACCAGGACGTCGACATCGGTCCAGGGGTTGACCGTCCAGGGATTCACCGCCCTCGGATTCCCCTCGCGCTCCGCCTCCGCACGGGACCGCAGACGCTCCGCCCTGGACTGCGCCACGCCGTGGAGTGCCCGGAGCGATGCGTAGTCCAGATGCTTCCGGGCCGTCGAATACCCGGCGCAGCCCGGTTCGTTCTCCAGCAGCCGCTGCGCCTGTCCGGACGCGAGGTAGGCGGTGATGTCCTTGAAGTGCAGCAGGATCCACAGCTCGAAGCAGGGGTTGCTGAGCGCGACACTGACCGCGCCGCGCCGGGCGAGCCGCAGGGCATCCCCCAGTCCGGGGTGCGGCACCGGCGCCTCGACATCCACGACGCACCACACCTCGTCGTACGCCGTGTAGCGGTCCTTGGCGCTCCTGGGCGCTCTCGCCTGGTGCTCGATGGCCGCCTGCACCAGGGACTTCGGCTCGCCGTGCACTCCGCCCATGCAGAGCTCCACCGGCAGGGCCCGTAACTCCGCTTTCAGCCCCTTGAAGTACTGGGTCTCCGTGCACTCACCTTCGCAGTAGATCAGGAATCTCCGCTGTTCCGGACGGTTCCCCTGCTTCCGGCCGAGAGGCTTCCCCCGTCGCACCGTCACCCCCGCTTCCCTTCCCACTCGCCGCGGGTCCTTCGCTCCCCGCGGATTCTTCGCTGCCCGCGGGCCCTTCACTCGGCGCGGCCCCCTCACTCGCCGCGGCAAGGCCCGCCAGCAGATCGCTGTCGAAGTGCGGGACCGCTCCGTAACGGCCCCCCAGATACCGCTTCTCCAGGTTCTCGATCGAGTCCCGCACCGAGAACTCCGTCAGCGGGAAGAGCCGGGTCGCACCGGTGTCGTAGTCCTTCTCCGTGAACCACAGCTGGTCCCGGAAGAGTTCGGTACGGGAGTTCCTCCCGAGGAGCGACGACTCATGGGTGCTGAAGATCAGTTGTGCGCCGCGGCGGTTGGTCTCCGGCGACTGGAACATCCCGACCAGGGCGTCCGTGAGGTGAGGGTGGAGCCGTGCGTCGAGTTCGTCCACGCACAGCACCGCACCGCGGATCAGCGCCGTGACGACCGGGCCGAGCAGCCCGATCCAGGTGCGGGTGCCGCTGGACTCCTCGCCGAGCCGGAGCGTGAACGTCCCGTCGGCGGTCCGGTGCTCCACCCGAACGCGGTCCCCGAGCGGCGCCTCCACCTTCACCCGGTCGCCGAGCACCTCGCGCAGCGCCGCGAGCACACGCTCCTGCTCGTCGACGACCTCTTCGCCGGGCTCACGGATCTCCAGCCCGCCGACGCCCAGGTCGGCGAAGCGCAGCAGGTCCATGAGCGGCGCCCGGTCTCCCCGCTCCCGTTCGGCCAGGCACAGGCTGACCGTGTGGTCCAGCCGGTGCTGGAAGTCGCTGTCGGTGGCGACCGTCAGGTCGTTCCGGAACCACGCGTAGATCGTGCGCAGCAGGTCGTGCCCCTGCGCTGCCGCGACCGAGAGATAGAGACTGTTCGGCCGCAGGAGGTCGGCGATGACCTTCCGCCGCCCGGTGAGCCCGCGGCCGAAGCTGACGGGCTCGTCCCCACGCCGTTCGTAGAGCCGCCGGGGCTTGCCCTCGGGGTAGGCGTAGAGCCACTCCTCCAGTACCCGGTCGTCGTCCACGGTGAAGCCGAAGGCGTAGCGGACGCCGTCCAGCACGAATTCGACCTCGTAACCGCTCGGCGGGAGCGAGGCGCCGCTCCGGAGGGCGAAGGGGCGCCGGGGCACTCCGCCGGACGGGTCCCAGCGCTGGAACGACGCCAGGACGGCGGTGCGCATCCACACCAGGGCGTCGATGACATTCGACTTCCCGGAGGCGTTCTGCCCGTAGATCGCCGCCACCGGCACGACCCGATGGCGGCTGCGGGGCACCTCCTGCTCGGCCCGTTCGTCGTGCCGGTCGTCCGCGACGAGGGTGAGTTCCTGCTCCTCGCGGAGCGACGCATGGTTCGTCACCCGGAAGCGCACCAGCATGCCGGCCTCCCCGGCTCGATGGAACGTGTCGTTTTGCTGTCTGTATCGTCAAGTCTTGTAGGTAAAAGAGGGGCAAAAAAAGAAAGGGTGTGCGTTAATCCAGGAGGAGGTGCGGGGGCGCCCCCCCCCCCGGCCCGCCCCCCC
>NZ_JBEOXS010000115.1:0-2500 GCF_040296705.1 Streptomyces sp. NPDC002055 | reverse complement strand
AAGTCGTAACAAGGTCTCCGTTGGTGAACCAGCGGAGGGATCATTACCGAGTTTACAACTCCCAAACCCATGTGAACATACCTTTACGTTGCTTCGGCGGAGCCGCCCCGGCGCCCGGAACCTCTTCGGTTTCGCGGCCCGGAACCAGGCGCCCGCCGGAGGCCACAAACTCTTTTGTTTTTACAGTTTCTTCTGAGTGTGCCGCAAGGCAAAATACAAATGAATCAAAACTTTCAACAACGGATCTCTTGGTTCTGGCATCGATGAAGAACGCAGCGAAATGCGATAAGTAATGTGAATTGCAGAATTCAGTGAATCATCGAATCTTTGAACGCACATTGCGCCCGCCAGAATTCTGGCGGGCATGCCTGTTCGAGCGTCATTTCAACCCTCGAGCTCCCCTCTTTTTGGGAGAGCCCGGCGTTGGGGACCCGGCGCTAACACCGCCGGCCCCGAAATGGAGTGGCGGCCCGTCCGCGGCGACCTCTGCGTAGTAATATCCACTCGCACCGGGACCCGGGCGCGGCCACGCCGTTAAACACCCCACCTTCCGAATGTTGACCTCGAATCAGGTAGGAATACCCGCTGAACTTAAGCATATCAATAAGCGGAGGAAAAGAAACCAACAGGGATTGCCCCAGTAACGGCGAGTGAAGCGGCAACAGCTCAAATTTGAAATCTGGTCCCCAGGGCCCGAGTTGTAATTTGTAGAGGATGCTTTTGGCGAGGCGCCTTCCGAGTTCCCTGGAACGGGACGCCACAGAGGGTGAGAGCCCCGTCTGGTCGGATGCCAAGCCTATGTAAAGCTCCTTCGACGAGTCGAGTAGTTTGGGAATGCTGCTCAAAATGGGAGGTATATGTCTTCTAAAGCTAAATACCGGCCAGAGACCGATAGCGCACAAGTAGAGTGATCGAAAGATGAAAAGCACTTTGAAAAGAGGGTTAAAAAGTACGTGAAATTGTTGAAAGGGAAGCGCCTATGACCAGACTTGGGCCCGGTGAATCATCCAGCGTTCTCGCTGGTGCACTTTGCCGGGCACAGGCCAGCATCAGTTTGGCGCGGGGGATAAAGGCTTCGGGAATGTGGCTCCCCTCGGGGAGTGTTATAGCCCGTTGTGTAATACCCTGCGCCGGACTGAGGTACGCGCTCCGCAAGGATGCTGGCGTAATGGTCATCAGCGACCCGTCTTGAAACACGGACCAAGGAGTCGTCTTCGTATGCGAGTGTTCGGGTGTAAAACCCCTACGCGTAATGAAAGTGAACGCAGGTGAGAGCTTCGGCGCATCACCGACCGATCCTGATGTTCTCGGATGGATTTGAGTAAGAGCATACGGGGCCGGACCCGAAAGAAGGTGAACTATGCCTGTATAGGGTGAAGCCAGAGGAAACTCTGGTGGAGGCTCGCAGCGGTTCTGACGTGCAAATCGATCGTCAAATATGGGCATGGGGGCGAAAGACTAATCGAACCTTCTAGTAGCTGGTTTCCGCCGAAGTTTCCCTCAGGATAGCAGTGTTGAACTCAGTTTTATGAGGTAAAGCGAATGATTAGGGACTCGGGGGCGCTATATAGCCTTCATCCATTCTCAAACTTTAAATATGTAAGAAGCCCTTGTTACTTAATTGAACGTGGGCATTCGAATGAACAACACTAGTGGGCCATTTTTGGTAAGCAGAACTGGCGATGCGGGATGAACCGAACGCGAGGTTAAGGTGCCGGAGTGGACGCTCATCAGACACCACAAAAGGTGTTAGTACATCTTGACAGCAGGACGGTGGCCATGGAAGTCGGAATCCGCTAAGGACTGTGTAACAACTCACCTGCCGAATGTACTAGCCCTGAAAATGGATGGCGCTCAAGCGTCCCACCCATACCTCGCCCTCAGGGTAGAAACGAAGCCCTGAGGAGTAGGCGGACGTGGAGGTCAGTGACGAAGCCTAGGGCGTGAGCCCGGGTAGAACGGCCTCTAGTGCAGATCTTGGTGGTAGTAGCAAATACTTCAATGAGAACTTGAAGGACCGAAGTGGAGAAAGGTTCCATGTGAACAGCAGTTGGACATGGGTTAGTCGATCCTAAGCCATAGGGAAGTTCCGTTTCAAAGGCGCACTTCGCGCCGTGTGGCGAAAGGGAAGCCGGTTAATATTCCGGCACCTGGATGTGGGTTTTGCGCGGCAACGCAACTGAACGCGGAGACGACGGCGGGAGCCCCGGGCAGAGTTCTCTTTTCTTCTTAACGGTCTCTCACCCTGAAATCGGTTTATCCGGAGCTAGGGTTTAATGGCCGGAAGAGCCCAGCACCTCTGCTGGGTCCGGTGCGCTCTCGACGTCCCTTGAAAATCCGCGGGAGGGAATAATTCTCACGCCAGGTCGTACTCATAACCGCAGCAGGTCTCCAAGGTGAACAGCCTCTGGTTGATAGAACAATGTAGATAAGGGAAGTCGGCAAAATAGATCCGTAACTTCGGGATAAGGATTGGCTCTAAGGGTTGGGTACGTTGGGC
>NZ_JBEOXS010000114.1:0-8014 GCF_040296705.1 Streptomyces sp. NPDC002055 | reverse complement strand
ACTGGGCCTGGCCCCGTCGGGCGACGACAACCGCCGGGTGCTGGCGGTACTGGCCCACCTGGACCTCTGACCCGGCCGCAAGCCGGGGGCACGGCCGTCGGCGGAGCCCCGCGCGGTGTACTGGCCCCTGCGCCGGTGAGCGGGGCGGCCGGTTGTCCACAGGGCTGGTGCGGTGGGGCCCGACCGGCCACCGTGGAGCCATGCGGGGATGGTGGGAGGAGATCTCGGGGCTGGTGCTGCCGGTCGGCTGTGCGGGCTGCGGACACCCCCGGGTGGTGCTGTGCGACCGGTGCCGGTCGGCTCTGAGCGGCCGGCGGTCACGCAGCGTGCGCCCCACGCCGGTCCCGGCGGGACTGCCGCCGGTCCATGCGGCGGCGGTGTACGCGGACGAGGTGCGGGCCGTGCTGCTCGCCCACAAGGAGCGGGGCGCCCTGGGGCTGGCAGGGCCGCTGGGAGAGGCCCTCGCCGGGGCGATCCGGGCCGGATGCGGACCGCCGGACGGCAGGGGGCTGCTGATCGTGCCGGTTCCCTCGGCTCGGCGTGCGGTGGCTGCCCGAGGCCACGACCCGACCCGCAGGATCGCTGTCGCGGCGGCGCGTGAGCTGCGGCGCGAGCGCCGCCCCGCGCGGGTGCTGGCGCTGCTCCGGCAGCGGCGCGCGGTGGCCGACCAGGCGGGGCTCACCGGCCCGCAGCGCCGCGCGAATCTCGCGGGCGCCCTGATGGTCGCGGGCGGGTCCGCCAGGCTGCTCCGGGCCGCTCCTGTGGTCCTGGTGGACGACCTGATGACGACGGGGGCGTCGCTGGCGGCGGCAGCCGAAGCGGTGACGGAGGCGGGCGTCCGGGTGGCGGCGGCAGCGGTGGTCGCCGGCCCGCTCGGAGCGTGCTGACCCGCTGCCTGCCGCCGGTCCCGGGCGCTGGTGCGGCCTCCCGGTGCGCTGCCGGGGAGCCCCTGCCGGTGCGGCTTCCCGGCCGCACTCCCCGTTTCTCCGGCCGCCCCGGGGGCCACCGGCCGGGGGCCGTCGCGGACCGTACGCCCGGGGTGCCTGGACGGAGTGGGTCCTGTGGTGGAACTGGCGGAGAACGCCCAGCGTTGCAGGGGTGAGAGCGGAATGACTCCGGAACCGAGGTACGCGCCGGTAGGGGGTGCCGACAACTGTCGGGTGGAGCTATGTTCGGTGTGAGGAATGGCGGAGGCTATGCCTTATATGTCGGACAAGCGTGCTTCATACTTCGGACGAGCGTGCTTAGGGACTTTTCCGCCGTCCCTGAAGTCGATGGGGTGAAACCCTGCCGACTGGGGAGGAGGAGGTGAAAGTCGCAGCGCCGCGACTCCGGATGACGCCCCGGCTTCGTGGCGGTGCAGCAGACGAAGTGCCGACGGTTCCTCCCGTTGCGGGGAACCCGCCGGCCCCAGGCAAGAGGGATGTGCTCCGCCTCCGGGCGGGGCGATCCGGGAACGGAGTTCTGCGTGGACATCGTCGTCAAGGGCCGCAAGACTGAGGTGCCCGAGCGCTTCCGTAAGCACGTGGCCGAGAAGCTGAAGCTGGACAAGATCCAGAAGCTCGACGGCAAGGTGATCAGCCTCGACGTCGAGGTGTCCAAGGAACACAATCCCCGTCAGGCCGACCGCGCCGACCGCGTGGAGATCACGCTGGTGTCGCGCGGCCCCGTGATCCGGGCGGAGGCTTCGGCCGCCGACCCGTATGCCGCACTCGACGCGGCGACGAACAGGCTCGAAGCCCAGCTGCGCAAGCAGGCCGACAAGCGCCGCGTACACCGCGGCGGCGGCCGGACGCCGATGAGCGTCGCAGCCGCCACCGCCCCCCTCGCCGCAGCCCTCAACGGCGAGTCGCCCACCGCGAACGCCGAGGAAGGCGTGCCCACGACGAGGATGGGCTCGCTGGAGGTACTGGGCGAAGGCCCGCTGGTCGTCCGTGAGAAGACCCACGCCGCGGCACCGATGAGCCTCGACCAGGCGCTCTACGAAATGGAGCTGGTCGGGCACGACTTCTACCTCTTCGTCGACTCCGAAACCAAGCAGCCGAGCGTGGTCTACCGGCGCCACGCCTACGACTACGGCGTCATTCATCTGGAGCACGACCCGCTGGTCGCCGAGGCACCGCACGGCGCCGGCGGAGCACTCGGAGGCTGACGGCAGGCCGACGCACCGTACGACTCGATGCCCCCGGGAGCGCCTGTGCGCCCCCGGGGGCATCACTGTGCGCCCACGGGAGCACCCCACTGCCGACCGGGCATGAAATCATGACGACCGCGGCCAACCCGTGTTCCATGGAGTGCGGTTGGCGGCAGGGCACGCAACCAAGGCCACGGCCTTCAGGGGGAGGAACGATGGCGCACAGCTTCGGGCCCGGTTCCGACGAGGACGGCCAGGGAGTCGTCGGGGCGGGTGCGGACGCGGAGGGGGCACGCAAGGAGCCCATCCGGGTCCTCGTGGTGGACGACCACGCCCTCTTCCGTCGTGGTCTGGAGATCGTCCTCGCCCAGGAGGAGGACATCCAGGTCATCGGCGAGGCAGGGGACGGTGCCGAGGCGGTGGAGAAGGCGGCCGATCTGCTGCCCGACATCGTGCTGATGGACGTACGGATGCCCAAGCGGGGCGGCATCGAGGCCTGCACCTCCATCAAGGAGGTGGCCCCCAGCGCGAAGATCATCATGCTGACGATCAGCGACGAGGAGGCCGATCTCTACGACGCGATCAAGGCGGGGGCCACCGGCTATCTACTCAAGGAGATCTCCACCGACGAGGTCGCCACCGCCATTCGCGCGGTCGCCGACGGTCAGTCGCAGATCAGCCCGTCCATGGCCTCCAAGCTGCTGACCGAGTTCAAGTCGATGATCCAGCGCACCGATGAGCGGCGTCTGGTGCCCGCCCCCCGGCTGACCGACCGCGAACTCGAGGTGCTCAAACTCGTCGCGACGGGCATGAACAACCGTGACATCGCGAAGGAGTTGTTCATCAGCGAGAACACGGTGAAGAACCACGTCCGGAACATCCTGGAGAAGCTGCAACTGCACTCCCGGATGGAGGCCGTCGTCTACGCGATGCGGGAGAAGATCCTCGAAATCAGGTAGGCCGTGACCGGGGAGCATGCCGGGATCGCGGCACGGCAGCCGCGCCCCGGTGCCGTTTCGCGGGCCCCTCGCCGGCGGGCCGGAGACGGCTGGGCCCGGCTCGGCAGGGTCCCGGGCCCAGCTGAATCCCGGCCCAGCGGAATCCCGGCTCAGGAGCTCAGCGGCTCAGGGCTTCGGTGAGTGGCGCCGACAGCTCCGGCTGCATGATCCGCTCGACCCGTACCTCCTCGCAGCCCACCCATGCGGCTGCTTCCCGCAGCGCTTCCGCCATCGGCCCGACCGCCCCGTGTCCCTGGAGCGAGAGCTGCCGTGCCACCAGCGTCGTCCCCTCCCGGGCGGGATCCACCCGGCCCAGCAGCCGTCCGCCGGACAGCAGCGGCATGGCGAAGTAGCCGTGCACCCGCTTCGGCTTCGGCACGTACGCCTCCAGCCGGTGGGTGAAGCCGAAGATCCGCTCCGTGCGCTTCCGGTCCCAGATCAGGGAGTCGAACGGGGAGAGCAGGGTGGTCCGGTGCCTGCTCCGCCGGGCCGCGTCCGCGAGCGCCGCCGGATCGGCCCACGCCTCGCCCGCTCCCCGCGGGCCGGACCGGCCGGCGCCGGCTGCGTTCGCCGGCCGCCCCCAGCCCTCCACCCGTACGGGGACGAGCCGTGAGTCGGCGATCACGGCATCCACCTGCTCGCCCTTGAGCCGGTGGTAGTCGGCCAGGTCGGCCCGTGTGGCGACCCCCATCGCGGCTCCCGCCTGCTCGACCAGGCGGCGGATGCATGCGGAGTCGTCGAGGTCGTCGTGGAGCAGGGCGTCCGGTACGGCGCGTTCCGCGAGGTCGTACACCCGCTTCCAGCCCCGCCGCTCGGTGCAGACGACCTCGCCGGTGTCCAGCAGCCACTCGACGGCGATCTTCGTCTCGGACCAGTCGTACCAGGGGCCGCCGTTCTTGGCGCCGCCCAACTCCGTTGCGGTCAGCGGCCCGTCGGCCTTCAGCCGGTCCCGCACCGCCGCGCACGAGCGCTCCGAGTCCTCCAGCACATGCCAGCGGTGGCCCTTCGCCCGGCGGGCCCGGCGGCGGAAGGCGAAGTGCGGCCACTCCTCGATCGGCAGGATGCACGCCGCGTGCGACCAGTATTCGAAGGAGTGGGTGTCCGTCCAGTACGCCGCCTCGACGGCGGGGCGGCCCACCGGGCCGAGCCGCGCGTAGGGCACCAACTCGTGGGACCGGGCCAGCACCGAGATCGTGTCCAGCTGTATCGCGCCCAGGTGACGCAGCACTCCCCGCACCCCGGCCCGGCGGTCCGGGGCGCCCAGGAGTCCTTGGGTGCGCAGGGCGATCCGCCGTGCGTCGTCGGCGGAGAGTTCGATGGCCGGCCTCGGCAACGTGGTCATGAGCCGCACCCTAGATGCCGCCACTGACAGCCCTGCCGTCCCGGCCGGGGCGCGGCCCCGCTGCCGGCGGCTTCTGCGGAAGCGCGCCGTGCGCGGGCGCCGCCTTCCGGCCGCGCCCGCGCTGCCCCGGGGGCCTCGGCAGCGGAGAGCGGACTCTCACCGTTGATCACTGTTCGGGGCAAGGGAGGGCCGGGCCCGGCTCCACCGGAACGGACCGTGCGCCGGAGCGGGGCCGCCTCGCGCCGGGCGCCGGAGCGGTCGTGAGGCGGTTGCGGGGCACCTTCCGGGGCGCTCGTGCGTTCTCCTTACGGGTGACACCGGCCCTTCCGGCAGACGGACCTCCCGGCGCGGCGGGGTCCTGACTTACGATGGCCGTTGCGGCGGGGCCTGCCCCTGCCGTGCCCGCGCACATGAACCGTGCCAGGCCCGACCGGCAAGGAGACCAACCTACGTGTCCGTCTTCAACAAGCTCATGCGTGCAGGCGAAGGCAAGATCCTGCGCAAGCTGCACCGCATCGCGGGCCAGGTCAACTCCATCGAAGAGGACTTCGTCAACCTCTCCGACGCCGAGCTGCGGGCACTCACCGACGAGTACAAGCAGCGGTATGCCGACGGTGAGAGCCTGGACGACCTGCTCCCCGAGGCGTTCGCGACCGTCCGCGAGGCGGCCAAGCGTGTCCTCGGACAGCGCCACTACGACGTTCAGCTCATGGGTGGCGCCGCGCTCCACCTCGGCTACGTCGCCGAGATGCGTACCGGTGAGGGCAAGACCCTCGTCGGTACCCTCCCCGCCTACCTCAACGCGCTGTCCGGCGAGGGCGTGCACCTGATCACGGTGAACGACTACCTGGCCGAGCGCGACTCGGAGTGGATGGGCCGGGTGCACAAGTTCCTCGGACTCGAGGTCGGCTGCATCCTGGCCAACATGACGCCCGCGCAGCGCCGCGACATGTACGCCTGCGACATCACCTACGGCACCAACAACGAGTTCGGCTTCGACTACCTGCGCGACAACATGGCGTGGTCGAAGGACGAACTGGTGCAGCGCGGCCACAACTTCGCGATCGTCGACGAGGTCGACTCGATCCTCGTCGACGAGGCCCGCACCCCGCTGATCATCTCCGGTCCCGCCGACCAGGCGACGAAGTGGTACGGCGACTTCGCCAAGCTCGTCACCCGGCTGACCAAGGGCGAGGCGGCCAACCTGCAGAAGGGGCTGGACGAGACCGGCGACTACGAGGTCGACGAGAAGAAGCGCACGGTCGCCATCCACGAGTCCGGCGTGAGCAAGGTCGAGGACTGGCTGGGCATCGACAACCTCTACGAGTCGGTGAACACCCCGCTCGTCGGCTACCTCAACAACGCGATCAAGGCCAAGGAGCTCTTCAAGAAGGACAAGGACTACGTCGTCATGGACGGCGAAGTCATGATCGTTGATGAGCACACCGGCCGTATCCTCGCGGGCCGCCGCTACAACGAGGGCATGCACCAGGCGATCGAGGCGAAGGAAGGGGTGGACATCAAGGACGAGAACCAGACCCTCGCCACGATCACCCTGCAGAACTTCTTCCGCCTCTACAACAAGCTCTCCGGCATGACCGGTACGGCCATGACCGAGGCCGCCGAGTTCCACCAGATCTACAAGCTGGGCGTGGTGCCGATCCCGACCCACCGCGACGTCCAGCGGATCGACCAGTCCGACCTGATCTACCGCACCGAGCCCGCGAAGTTCGCGGCCGTGGTCGAGGACATCGCCGAGAAGCACAAGAAGGGCCAGCCGGTCCTGGTGGGCACCACCTCGGTCGAGAAGTCCGAGTACCTCTCGAACCAGCTGGCCAAGCGCGGTGTGCCGCACGAGGTGCTCAACGCCAAGCAGCACGACCGGGAAGCGACGATCGTCGCCCAGGCGGGCCGCCGGGGCGCGGTCACCGTGGCCACCAACATGGCCGGCCGCGGTACCGACATCAAGCTCGGCGGCAACCCGGACGACCTGGCCGAGGCGGAGCTGCGCCAGCGCGGTCTCGACCCGGTGGAGCACCCCGAGGAGTGGGCCGCCGCGCTGCCCGCGGCCCTGGAGAAGGCCGAGGCCGCGGTCAAGACCGAGCACGACGAGGTCAAGGACCTCGGCGGGCTCTACGTGCTGGGCACCGAGCGGCACGAGTCCCGGCGTATCGACAACCAGCTGCGGGGTCGTTCCGGCCGTCAGGGCGACCCGGGCGAGTCCCGCTTCTACCTGTCGCTGGGCGACGACCTGATGCGGCTGTTCAAGGCGCAGATGGTCGAGCGCGTCATGGCGATGGCGAACGTCCCGGACGACGTGCCGATCGAGAACCGGATGGTCACCAAGGCCATCGCCTCCGCGCAGTCGCAGGTCGAGCAGCAGAACTTCGAGACCCGTAAGAACGTCCTGAAGTACGACGAGGTCCTCAACCGGCAGCGTGAGGTCATCTACGGCGAGCGGCGCCGCGTCCTCGAGGGCGAGGACCTGCACGAGCAGGTCCGGCACTTCATGGACGACACCATCGACGCGTACATCCAGGCGGAGACCGTCGAGGGCTTCGCCGAGGAGTGGGACCTCGACCGGCTGTGGGGCGCGTTCAAGCAGCTCTACCCGGTGAAGGTCACCGTCGAGGAGCTGGAGGACGCGGCCGGGGACCGGGCCGGGATCACTTCCGAGTTCATTGCGGAGTCGATCAAGGACGACGTCCACGAGCAGTACGACGCGCGGGAGAAGGAGCTCGGCTCGGAGATCATGCGTGAGCTGGAGCGGCGCGTGGTGCTGTCGGTGCTGGACCGCAAGTGGCGCGAGCACCTCTACGAGATGGACTACCTCCAGGAGGGCATCGGCCTCCGCGCGATGGCCCAGAAGGACCCGCTGGTCGAGTACCAGCGCGAGGGCTTCGACATGTTCACGGCCATGATGGAGGGCATCAAGGAGGAGTCGGTCGGCTACCTGTTCAACCTGGAGGTCCAGGTCGAGCAGCAGGTCGAGGAGGTTCCCGTCACGGACGCCGAGGCGAAGGCCACGCTCGAGAAGGAGCCGGAGGGCGCCGTTCCGGCTGCTGCCGTCGCCCGTCCCGAGATCCGGGCCAAGGGCCTCGAGGCGCCGCAGCGTCCCGACCGGCTGCACTTCACCGCCCCGAAGGTGGACGGCGAGGGCGACATCGTCGAGGGCGACCTGGTCGGCGACGACGGCCCGCCGCGCTCCGAGGGGGACGGTATGACCCGCGCCGAGCGCCGCAAGGCGCAGAAGGCCGCCGGCCGCCGCCGCAAGAAGTAGCCGCGTAGCAGTCCGAACACTCGGAGCAGTCGCGGCTCGGAGCGACGAACGGGCCGGGGCAGAGCACCACACGGTGTTCCGCCCCGGCCCGTTCGCTCGTTCCGGGGCCGGGGCCGGGGCCGGGGCCGTGGCTGTGGCGCGGGGTTCCGGGCTTCCGGGGCGTGGGGGGGGGGGGGGGGGGGCCCCCCCGGGGGCGGGGCGGGCGGGCGGGGGGGCGCGCCGGGGGGGGGGGGGGGGCGGCCGCGCGGGCCGCGCGGCCG